>JAUVKE010000250.1 GCA_030592105.1 Desulfobacteraceae bacterium | reverse complement strand
CTTGAAAAGCTCATCATATATGTCGAGTACAGCACCTCCAGGATATCCGAAAATAGTATCAACACCCTGTTCTTTTAATGCTTTTATAAGAATTTGCGCACCTGTTAATTTCATAATCAACCCTTCTCTCTTAGTTAATAACTGAAAATAATTATTACAAATTATTTTACAATTGCACCTTTATCTGCAGAAGAGACTGCCCGTGAATATCTAAGCATATACCCGTGTTTTATTTTTGGCTCAGGAGGTGACCAGTTTAATAACCGGGATTTAATCTCTTCATCAGAAAGTTTAACAACTATTTTTTTATCGGGAATATCAATAACTATCAAATCTCCTTCCTCAACAATAGCAACAGGGCCTCCTTCCATAGCTTCCGGAGAGACATGTCCTATTGACGCACCTTTTGTCCCTCCTGAAAAACGCCCATCTGTAATTAATGCTACATGGGCATCAAGCTGCATACCTGCAATCGCAGATGTAGGAGTAAGCATCTCACGCATGCCTGGTCCTCCCTTGGGACCTTCATAACGGATAAGGATAACATCACCTTTATTAATATTTCCTTTCATAATCGCCTCAGATGCATCCTCTTCCGAGTCAAACACCCTGGCAGGTCCTTCATGACGCAACATTTCAGGAAGCACAGCAGACTGTTTTACAACACATCCGTCAGGGGCAAGATTCCCAAACAAAACAGCAAGCCCACCTTCTTTATGATAAGGATTTTTAACAGATCTGATAATATTATTATCCCGGATATCAACTCCCTTAATATTCTCTCCAACACTTTTACCTGTAACTGTTAAGCAATCCTTATTTATTAATTCTATACGTGATAACTCCCTGATCACAGCAGAAATTCCACCAGCATCGTTCAAATCTTCAATATGATATGTTCCACCAGGGCTCAGAGAACAAATATGCGGAGTCTTCCCGCTGATTTCATTAATAATATCCAGCTCAATAGTAATGCCGGCTTCTTCTGCTATTGCTGGTAAATGAAGAGCAGTATTTGTTGAGCAACCAAGAGCCATATCCACAACAAGAGCATTTTCAAATGCCTCTTTTGTCATTATACGACGTGCTGTTATCTGTTTTTTAAAAAGGCTGACAATCTTCATTCCAGCTTCTTTTGCAAGTCTGATACGCGCGGACATAACAGCAGGAATCGTCCCGTTTCCAGGCAATCCCATGCCGATAACCTCGGTCAGACAGTTCATGGAATTAGCTGTAAACATACCAGCACATGATCCACAAGTGGGACATGCGGCGTCTTCGATCAGAGTTAGATCCTCTCTGCTCATTTTACCTGACTTTACAGCACCTACAGCCTCAAAAACGCTTACAAGATCAATCTTGGCATCATTTACCGGATTATTCCCGGCAAGCATTGGTCCCCCGCTTATAAGAATAGCAGGCAGATCCAGACGAGCCGCAGCCATCAGCATTCCAGGAACAATCTTATCGCAGTTTGTGACCATAACCATGGCATCAAAAGCATGAGCAACAGCCATAACCTCGATGGAATCAGCAATAAGCTCCCTGCTTGCGAGAGAATATTTCATTCCGATATGATTCATGGCTATCCCGTCACATACACCGATTGTTCCGAATTCAACAGGGAGGCCGCCTGCCATATATATTCCAGCCTTAACAGCCTCAACTATTTTATTCAAATGTATATGTCCTGGAATAATTTGGTTTGCTGAATTGGCAATCCCTATAAGAGGTCTTTCCAATTCTGTATCAGTATAGCCCATTGCCTTAAAAAGACTCCGGTGTGGTGCTCTTTCAATACCTTTTTTTATAACATCACTTTTCATAACTTAACCTTCCTTCCCCAAAAAAAAATCCGTTATCAACTTTAAAAAAAGCTGACAACGGATTTAATACTGAAGAACATATCATCAAACCATTATCAGCCCCCGTCTCCGAGGCAAATAAGCTCCACGAGTAGTAGTAGTAGTGAGCTGACAAAATTATTTGATAATAAAGTAATTTTAAACATAATTTTCGACCAGAAATCCTTTTAAAGTGTGCATGTTTGTGTTACATAGCAAGCAAAAAGAGACTTGTCAAACTTTTTTTAAGAATACTGAATATTTGATATAAGCCGAAATGATAACCCAAAACGACAAATAAAAAACCGCAGGGTGCATATGGCTAACGAACGGACATTTTTGGCCTGGATAAGGAGATGTATCGGATGTATGGCCTTCGGCTTTGCCATAGAAAAAGTTATAATACCTTTTGATTACAGAACTTCAGCAGGCGGATATGGCCTGTTTGATGAACATCGATACGTTACCTGGTTTCACTGGGAGCTGCCGCTGCTTTGCTATCCACATACCGGTTTCTGAAAACTGAAAAACAAATTATAGACGATACTTATCATCCGTCCATTATTGCCGATATTCTGGTTGCAATTTTACTCGCCTCCATCGGAATACTCATGGTAATTTATTTGATAAATAAATTATAGAAATAAATAAAATAATGCAGACCCCGCTCAGTTTTGGCGGGATAAACGGAGGTAAATACGAAATTATAGGGATGGGCGTTTTCAATTTAATGGACAGAAGTGATATAAAATGAGCAGAGTGATATTGCAGTTGATCAAATATCTCTTGATTTTAAACCTCCTATTTATTATATTTTTCACCATGAGTTGATATTTAAAATCAAAAAGGACTTTTTATAAATTTTAAAATCTTTAAGGAGATTATCATGGAGAATATTATAGTAAAGGATATGATGGTGCCGCTTACCGAGTTTGTTTCTGTTTCAGAGGATGATTCCTTATTTGACGCTGTTCAGGCTTTGGAGAAGGCCTTTGACATCCATGACGGAATGAAATCTCCGCAAAAGGCTATCATAGTTTCCGGCAAAGATGGAAAAGTAGTGGGTAAGGTCGGCTATTTGGACGTCATCAGAGCGTTGGAACCTAAATATGATCAAATGGATTCTTCTCGCGCCTTGTCCCGTTTTGGTTTTAACGCAAAATTTATCAATAGCATGTTTAAACAGTTTAATCTTTGGAACAAACCGCTGGATGAAATTTGTCAAAAAGCGGTTCAGATTAAAGTTAAACAGTTTATGTATACGCTTACCGAGGGAGAATATGTTGATCAGGACGCATCACTAAATGATGCTGTTCACAAGTTGATTGTCGGTTCGCATCAATCCCTCCTTGTTACAAAAGAGAAAGAGATTGTTGGTGTTCTTCGATTGAAAAATGTATTCAAAGAAATTTGCAGCAGGATTAATGCCTGTAAATTATAATTTTTTTTGTTGCCTTTTTAAAGCAAACCGCAATCTTGCCTGCTTGTTGAACAAACTGGTGCATCTGTATTATAAAAAGAGATATCTTTTTCAAAATAATCGCTGCAATAAAATTGCCTGACACTGAGAAAATTGTTGAGGAAACAGCTATGGTGCCAAATAATAATGCTCCCGATATTGGATGGATACGGGACAAAATAAGAGTATCTGATTATAATATCTCTGAACATATTATTAGATATTTTTTAACAAAAAAGATAACTATCCAGGAGATTGAGGATGCCATTATAAACGGCAGGATAATCGAAATTCATACACATCCGGAAAAAGGCATCAGCGTTCTGGTGCTTGGTTATGCCGGGGAAAAACCGATCCATGTTATGTGCGTTGATGATCAACACGGATGGCTGCTTATCCTTTTTGCTTATGTGCCCTCTAAACCGATGTGGGAAAATCCTGTAAACAGAGTTAAACAGGGAGATACGTATATGGGAAAAAAAGTAAATAAGTGTTTTTTTTGCGACGGAAAAATAGAGCAGATCAAGGTAGGTAGTTTCGATTATCGCCTGGAGGGAAAACTTTATGTGGTCGAGGATATTCCAGCCGGTTTATGTGTGCAATGTGGTGAAAAATATATTACAGCCCAAGTCGCAAAAAAAATCAACAAAATGATAGAACAAGGTAATTCTCACGCAACTGAAGAAGTTTTTGTATTTAAGTATGAGTAAAAAATGTAATTATTCAACTAAAAACCTGAAAGAGTATTGGAGGTTATAATATTATGCGTGTTTCAAGTTTATATGAAAATAGTAAAAAGCCTGTCATTTCAATGGAATTTTTTCCACCAAGAGATGAAAAAGCAACTGAAAAATTCGGCCCAATCATAGATAAACTTTCTGAACTTCGGCCTGACTACATGTCAGTAACATTTGGAGCGGGTGGGTCAGATAGAGACGGGT
>JAUVKE010000017.1 GCA_030592105.1 Desulfobacteraceae bacterium | reverse complement strand
TTCTCCAATGTCAGGTGTGAAAAGGTCATAGGCTTCGGCCTGGCCGCTCATTTTGGCCGCATACATAAAACCTGCATCTGCTATTAAAAGAGGCCTTTTTGCCATATCGTTTATTGCAAAAAGTACTCTGTTATGCCAATCCACGTCCGGCTGAAGGTAATGAAAGACAATTGTAGTGAAACCGGAGTCGCCCATCTCCCTGACAAGGGATTCATAGATACTCCGGCTCCCTTCTCCAAGGCCGATATCTCCTGCAAGGCAGGCAAAAGGCAAGTTTTGGCCAAGGAATTCAGAGGTCTTTACAGCAGCGGCAATCAAGGCGGTGGTCCCCCTGTTTACAAGGGCAGGTCTATCCTGGATAGAGATCATTTTATTTTCAAGAAGAACCTCACCTTTTACCAGGGGAAAGGTAATATCAGGAATAGTCCCTATTATTGCAAGCATAGGCGTTTCATCTCATTGCAGGCCAGTTGAAGCGCATAACCACATAAGGTATGCCCGATTTCATTGGGGCCCGGAGCTCCTTTAAGGGATTTTCCCACCATTTCACCGGCAAGATAGGGGACATCCGGGCAGCCACCCCCGGAAACATTTACAATGGTGAGTCTTTCTTTATCAACGGTCAATTTCATATTAGCTGCCCGAACCATCAGGTACTTGCCGAAATCTTTTATCTGAAACAGGTCAACGGGCTGTAAAAGGGGATTGTTAACAGGAACAACTTTTATTGGTGAGACATCCGCCTTTTTAAGCGCTCTGAGTATGTTTAACTCTTCGATCAAGGGAAACTCGATGACCAGGTCACACCCCGTTCTTATCTCGGGGGGCGGCCCCATCACCTTGATCTGCCGTCCGTTTTTTTTCAGAATGTTTTCCGCCCTGATTACCTCGCTGGTATTTTCAAAAACCAGGATTCCACGAACCTGAAGGCGCTGTTTGTCGGGTGATTTTAAATGACCGCCCCTGAAAAAATTTAGAAAGCCCAATTCTTTAATCCTTTATGATGGTAATCTGGTATCCATCATCCTTTTTTTGAATATTTTTTACCTGCCACCCCTGGCTATTTGCGGCCCGTCCTACATTCTCCCTGGCTGTATCTGTATCCACCAGAATAAGAATTTCTCCTGAAATTTGTTTTTTAATTTCATTAATGGTTAGAATAACCGGCTGGGGGCATGATAACCCTCTGGCATCAACGACTTTACTCATTATTGAGTCCTTTTTGATTAAACAATCTTTTTTTTCATGGTAAAACCTATGAAAAGGCAGAGAATGAGTCCTATTATTACGGCTGCAATCCCATGGAGTCCCACTCCTTTTGGGGAGCTTGCCAAAGCAAAGTTATGGGAAAATGCTGCTCCGACAATCATGCCAAAAACAAAGACTGCTGCATCACCATCCCCTTCTCCAGCCAGGAAAAGCTGGCGTCCCGGGCATCCTCCTGCCAGAACAAAGGCCAATCCAGCCAGCATCATCCCTCCAAAGTTCCAGATTTGCATGGTATGTGCCACTGGCTGTCCTGTGAAACCGGGATTAAACTGGCCTGCAATCAAGTTGGTTATAAAGGCAAATATCAATAAAGCAAGAACCCCTGAAAAAAGATGGAACTGACGGAAGAGGATCAGATCCCTGAATGCTCCCATGGTGCAGAAACGGCTTCTCTGTGCCAGAAACCCTATGGCAAGGCCGGATGCAAGGGATATGATTAAAGGAGCATGACCTGCCCCGGGCCCTTTAAGGCTGTAAAAAAGGATTCCGCTCTTGGCCTCCCCCTTTATCTGGGGAAAGATGATCATGAGGATCAATAGACCCAGCATGATTAATGGCATGAGCCACCCTGCCGTAGTATAGGTTTTGGCTGTACGACCCAGGTTGAATCCGTTTTTAAGGAAAAGGGTGCCGATCCAGATACCTGCAATAAGACCTGCCATGCCGAATATGGCATTCCCGTCACCAGCCGAAAGCCGCAGCAGCCCCCTCCATGGACAGCCTAAAAAGACCAGGGCGCCTATCATGGCAAAGACTCCCAGCAGGAATCTTACTACAGGGGCGGAGCCGCTCCTGGGCCTGAATTCTTTGAAAATATATGCCGCAATCAGGGAGCCCAGGACAAAACCTATGATTTCCGGTCGTATATACTGCACAACTGCTGCCCGGTGCAAACCTGTTGCCCCTGCAATATCCCTTTCAAAACAGGCCACACAGATACCCATATTCCCCGGGTTTCCAAGCTTTTGAAGGAGGGCGGCCAAGAGACCGATTAAAGCCCCCACGCTGATAATTCCCCACCTTGTGCCGAATATATTTTTTATTTGGATCATAAATTAATCTTCCTTTCTTTGACCTTGGACCAAATTTTAACATCGGGTAATTATCCGAATATGTATAGAACGGAATCTACGATTTGTAAAGATGGAAATAGCGATAATAAGGCCGGGTTTAATAGGAAAAATCTATCTGACAAAATTAAATGGGCAGGATATAGATGTTCAGATAATAAATTTCATAAAGCCAGATGGTGAAACTGAGCTATGGTGAAATTTAAAAAACTCTGGCTGTTTGAGCGCAGCGAGTTTCAGAGGTTTTTAAATTTTATTATAGCTCAGTCTATTGCTGAAATTCGATCAGGCTCTGAAATTATTTATATGAACATTTATAACCATGTTTAACTCTGATGCTTCTTTCTTAACGCTCTCTAATACGTTCAAACAATTTCAAAAATTTAATCAGATCATACCCGAAGCATGCTAAAATCAGCATAGCAGAATAGTTATCAATTTTTTTGGTTTACCTCTGGTTCAACTTGCAATAATATTAAAAAAAAAGGGAAAATTCTATGGAGGTGTTAAGAATATGAAAGAATCGGTTCGCACAGGTGTTACTTTTGGGCTGACATCAGGTGCCATAACAACCCTCGGCCTAATGGTGGGACTTAACTCCGGAACCCATTTACGCTCCGTTGTAATGGGAGGCATTGTGACCATTGCCATTGCAGATTCTTTTTCAGATGCTCTTGGAATACATATTTCAGAGGAAGCAAAGAATGTCCATACCTCCAGGGAGGTATGGGAAGCGACCGTGGCCACGTTTCTTTCAAAATTTTTGTTTGCCCTGACCTTTCTGGTTCCCCTGATGATTTTTGAACTCCAGCCTGCTGTGATTGTCAGCATTATCTGGGGGATACTTATTCTAACAATTTTAAGTTATCTGATTGCCAGGCAGCAGGGAGTGCATCCATTAAAGGTGATATTCGAGCACCTGTTCATCGCAGCAGCAGTGATTTTTATCTCGTGCATCACAGGGGGCTGGGTTGCCAGGATAACCGGGTAAAACTGCATCCGTAATTCAGATTTTGCCTTCGTTTCCAGGCAGAGTCTGGGAACGAAGGCAAAAGTATATCCGGAGTAGGTGGCTCAAGATAAAATCAAGCCTGTATATCTCAATCAACAGATATCTGATTTAATCATTTTCGGATTCCTTGAGTATGTATTTTTCACCATATTTTAAAAAAAATAGATACAGAAGAACAGGCACCACTATTATTGTAAAAAGAGTTGAAGCAATGGTTCCAAAAATAATAGAAATTGCCAGGCCTTTAAAAACCAGATCAGTCAGCATAATAGATGTTCCAAAGACAATGGCCAGAGCTGTTAACAAAATTGGACGCAAACGAATTGCACCGGCCTCACGGACAGCATCCCGCAACGGATACCCTTCTTTTAGATAATTGATCGCAAAATCGATAATAAGAAGCGAGTTACGAACCACAATTCCCGCCAGAGCCACAACTCCGATATTGGAGGCCATGGAGTAAAAATCACCCATAATCCAGTGCCCTGGAAATACACCGATAAAGGCCAGGGGAATTGCCGACATTGCAATTAAAGGAATAATAAAAGAACGGTAATATCCTACCAGAAGCAGGTAAATTAAGGTAAGTGAGAATGAAAGAGAGATTGACAAATTTCTGAATACATCGAGGGTAAGTCGCATTTCACCTTCCCATAATAATTGAGGTCCATCTATTGTATCCGGGTAAACCTCTTGCATGCTCAGGTTTGCCGTGGGTAATTTAACCCCGCCGCCTGTATCTATTTTTTTCAGACGTTTGTCAAGGTCAAACACCGCACAAAAGGGAGATGAGCGAAGTAGTGCTGCGCCTACATAAGTAACCCGCTCATTATCTTTGTGTAATATAAGCCTGTCTTTCCATGAAAAAATTATATTGGTTAATTCGGACAATGGAATTTTTTGCCCGTTTTGGTTTGTAATATAAATTCTGGCTAAAATATTAGGGTCAATCTGATATCTTCGGGGCACATGAATCCTTATCGGAACAGGATTTTTTTCGTAGGGGATATGCACTCTTCCCATTATTTCACCCTCTACTATGCGCTGAAGTGCCTTGGCAACCTGAGCAGTAGTAATGCCGGATAAGGCTGCTTTTTCTTTGTCCACAACTATCCGGTATTCACGGATATCTTTTTCCTGGGTATCGTACACTTCGATTATATCGTATGTTTTACGAAATTCTTCGGCTACCATTGAGGAGAGTCTCCGCAGGGTCTTTTGATCATGCCCGTAGATCGCCACACGTAAGGGGGAGTGAGTCGGAGGGCCAGGAGGATCTTCCATAAACCTTAAAGTCGTTCCCGGATATTGTTGACGTATCTTTTCAGCGATGGGCCGTAAATCACGAACAATTTCGGAAGAGGAGGCTTTGCGTTTATTTTTGACAATTAGATTGACACGGATTTCAGCCACATGGGGACCAATTTTATTTCCCGAGCCCCTGAGCAGTCCGCTGAAATCTATAACCCCGGCCGTGCCAAGAAAAATCTGATAATTTGTTACACTGGGATGCCGGCGCAGCATTTCTCCGATTTGGCGCGCCATTTGGTCAGTAACTTCAATGGGCGTAGACTCCGGCATATCTATGGTTATGTTAAAAGTGTTTTTATCATCCTTAGGCATGATATCAACGCCCACGCTGCCTATGGAAGCAGGTCCGCCCACACCCTGGGGACGGATAAACTGCCATGCAGGCTGTAAAAATGATCCAAAGGCGCATAACACTATAATGCTGAAAAAAAACCACCTGTTTTTTGGTTTGTCGATAACTGGTGTAATAATTTTGTAGTAAAAATTATATAAGTGGTTTTTTTGTTTTGCAGAAGAATCATTGGTTTTATGGGAAGAGAGCCACAAATAAGCGGCCCATGGTGTTATAATATAGGCCACAAGCAGAGACGCCAGCATTGATACCGGAACATTAAATGTAATCGGGAAAATATACGGTTTACTCATGCCGGTGAGAAAAATTAATGAGGAAAAAACCATCATTACTGCAAAAGTAGCTAAATTAGTCGGATTACCAATCTCATTAGTGGCAAGGACTGTGGCTAAACGTTTGTCGCTTTGATTTGCATTATTCAGATGACGGTTAATATTTTCAGTCACCACAATGGAAGCATCCACCAGCATTCCCATGGCAACTATAAGCCCAAAAAGGGTCATCCTGTTGATGGTCAGGCCGAACAGCAGATCACACCCAAGGGTTAATGCTAAAATCAGGGGAATCGACAGACCGATTATAACAGCTTCTTTGATTCCAAGAAACAGTGCCATTATAAGAAATACAACTATAATTGCAATGCCGAGATGCTCAATAAGGAGATTAACAGAAGTATTGGCATTATACCCATCATTTCTGGTGACCACCATATGGACTTCCGAGGGTAAAAAATTTTCACGCATCCGTTCAACCCGGGTTATAATTTTTTTAGCTACAACAACAGCATTGGTCCCCTTTTTTTTGGCTACGGCAATCGTAACAGCGGGCATTTCCGGGTCGTGGTTCTTCCCAAAACGAGGATCAGCCGGACCAAATGCAAAGCGGGATACTGTTTTACGTTCCTCGGCGGGAGCATCAATTACATCGGCAACATCTTCAATATAAACTGGTCTGCCGTTATGGATGCCTACAATAAGACGGGCAACGGCATCTGCAGAGTCAAGAAAACCATCTAAAAAAAGTGAGCGGTTTTTACCTTCTTTTACAGTGTTTCCCAAGGGGCCAGCCAGATTAGCAGCAGACAAAAATACCTGGATCTGATCAAGGGTAACTCCGAATGCCATAAGTCTGTCGGGGTCGAGTTCCACACGAATTTCACGGTCACGGCCTCCTTGTACATAGGATAGCGACACATCATTAAGACTGCGCAGTTTTTCCACCATACGGTCTGCAAGCCGTTTAAGGGCATAGTCATCATAAACTTCCGAAGCCAGAGTTACCGTAATAATTGGAACATCGTCCACATCTATGCTTTTAACCAGGGGCATGCTTGCCCCTGGGGGCAATTGACCGTATATAGTACGCATTTTATCATATAATTTTGTCAGGGATTCTTCTTTATCTTCTCCCACTTCAAATTCCACCACAATCAGACATACGGAGTTCATGGCGGTGCCGTATATATGATCCACGCCTGTCAGCTCACTTATAGCTCCTTCTACGGGGGTGAGAATTAATTCTTCAATTTCTTCGGTGGTAACTCCAGGCAAGGTCACCCATACTTCCGCTCCAGGAACAAGAATCTGAGGATTTTCTTCCCTTGGAGTTAATGTAACAGCAACAATGCCCATCAATATACAGGCAAATATAAAAAGGGTCGTCAACTTGGAAACTATAAAAAATTCAGCTATTTTACCTGCAAGATTAAAAGATTTCTCTTTCATTTGGAAGAAACCTCCCTTGCGATAATATCCCCTTCACGTAAATCAGGCTGATTTACGGCTACTATTATTTCTCCGCCGTTAAGCCCTGCGCTGACTTCCAGGCGCTCAGGCCACTCCCTTGCAATTCGAAGCCATCTAAATCGGACGCAATTTTGCTGATCCAGGATAAAAACTCCTCCAAGCCCGCCTCTGACAATAAATGCTGACCGATTAATAACAGGAGCCTTTTCATATCCAGTGCAGTATCTGGCACGACCAAACATGCCAGGTAAAAGACGGTCAGCGCCAGGCATGGATATTTTAACAAGGTAACGCCTTGTGACAGGGTCACCTGAGGGTACTATACGCGTAACTATTCCTTTCAGGGTTTTAGCCAGCGCATCAATGTCAACAGCTACTTTATCACCAATTTGTATATTCGCCACCCGTGTTTCAGGCACATATGTTTCAAATAATAAAGCCTGCGCTGACTCAACCGTTAATATGGGAAATCCGGGTGTTGCAAGGTCGCCATTTCGTTTTTGACGCTCAACTACTATTCCATTCACCGGACTGACAATGCGAGTATAGTTACGTTGCCATGTGGCCGTTTGCAAAGTTGCTTTAGCTTCACGAAGACTGTCATTGGCGACATCTCTCTGGAGGCAGACTTTGCGCAAGGCATTATCCGAAGCACTGCCGCTGGCAAAAAGAGCTTCATAGCGCTTAACGTCGGTTTCAGCATCGCGTAAAGCAGCTTCAGCCTTTGATACTGTTGCGCTAATTTGGTTAATTGCACCTTCAACGTCCTCTTCATCCAGAGTTATTAAAAGTTGTCCCATTACAATAATATCGCCCTCATGCACAGCAATATTTTTTATAAACCCAGTTATTCGGGAAGATACATCCACCCTGGCATCTGAAACAACAGAGCCGGTTGTTGTGTAGAAAACAGGAATTTTTTCATTTTTAACTTCAACTGCGGGTAGCTGGAACGTTTTTTGGGGTGACTTGGAATAGACAGGAGAATCACCGGAACAGCCTGCTATAAACAAAAACAAAATACAAATCGAAAAACAGATTTGAAAAGAAAGAAATTTCATGTCATAAGTTCCTTTTTTATGATGCCCTGCACGTAAGAGATGCTATAGATAGCCAGGCAATACCCGCTTTTAAATTTGGCACAAGGTCAGAGGGAAGAATGCGTATTGTAATACGCAGGCGAGAATAACCCTGTGAAATTATTTGTGTGACAGTCTATACGCAATTGACGACCTTGAAGGGCTTGATAATTAATAACTTGAACGGCTTGATAGTTACATAAATAATTAGACTAAAATAATAAGAAATCTTTATAAAAGAGGATAAAGATTTTGCTTTTACCAGGGAAGTATGCTAAAAACGACGGAAGCTAATAATATAGTAACAATCTTGGAGGATTGCAATTTTTTTTTGCAGTGTAATTTTTCCATTAATATAGTTTAAGGGTATATTAATATGGTGGGGTTTCAAAGATTAGCGTCCTGGGGATCTATCCACATTTGTTATTTGTTGATTTATTGAAAAGATAATATGGTGCTGCTAACATATTGGTATTAAATGATAAAATTATAATTTTGTTTTTCCGCAAAATGGAATTATAATTTCCCTTGTCTTAAAAAATAAATGTGTGATAATTATATTATAATGTAATAACATATTAAGAGTTATGAAGACATAGTTTCTAAAAAAAATGCCTGCGAAGCTTATCTACAGGGTTTTTTAGCATATTACCGGTAATGATATTAAGATATTAAATGTTTTTTTGTCATAACATTTCGGCTTTTTTATAGTTGTGGCAAAAACTGTTGGATTGGATGTACATTAAGCAAAATGTAGGCTTTACAGATCAATAACCCTCCCAAAATTGTTTGTATAAAGCTTATCCTGCCTAATCAGCAAATCCTTTCATATCTTATCGATTTTATAGTTTTATTACATGCTTGAGTTATCGGAAAAAATAATAGCATATTTAACGGATATAGTATAAAAATGTGCTGTTCTGTTTTCAATCTATTTGGATGAAATAAGTCGAATGCTGTCAGGATTGAGGAAGCCAAAAACTCAATACTCAATACTCAATACTCAATACTCAATACTCATCGCTCAAAACTAAAATATTAATCTAAGCAATAGTTTTAAGTACATGTTACTTGTAAATTTTCCGGCAGATATTATGGATGTTCAGATAATAATTTAAGTACGCCGGAATACTTTTAATTAATGTGGACAAAACAACTTTCACAAGTTATTTGTTTTAAGATTTCAGGCTGAAAAACGGGAAAGTTATTTTAACCACATTTTAAAATATATTGGATCTACTTGTGTTCTTTTTATAAAATCTTGTGCAGTTAATAATCTGTTATCAACAGGAGGTTGGGATTAATGAAGAAAAAAATTGGTAGATGGAAGCTTTTTTTTATTACGATTATCGTTGGGTTTCTTTTTTTTGCCACAGATAATTCAGTATTAAAATCTGCTTTTGCCGATAAAAAGGCTGAACTTTTGAGTTATAAGCAACTCGATTACAGCCTTTTTGATTTGGAGTTTGTTGACGGCCGGTATGTATATACTTGCGGACGTGGCGGGATTATTTTTAAATCCGAGGATTCAGGTGCTACGTGGAAAGATATTGGTTACGGCGGTAATTTTTCTGTACTTGATCTTTCATTTCTGGATAAGGATACAGGCTGGGCAGCGGGTCAATGGGGGACTATTCTTGCAACAAAAGATGGCGGAGATACCTGGGTTACACAAAAAACACCTTTGGATGTGCATTTTCTCTGCATTAAATTTACTGACCCCCTCCATGGCGTTGCAGCTGGTGACTGGGGGAAAATAGCTCTTACAGAAGACGGCGGAAAAACCTGGGAGGATGTTTCCCTGCCCGAGGATATAGTCCTTTATGATATGGATTTTATAAATGCAGATGAGGGATGGATAGCAGCGGAAGCCGGTGTTATCTTTCATACCACGGATCGTGGGAGAACGTGGGATCGCCTTGACTTGGGTGAGGGGCGTACTTTTTTCACCATATCTTTTAATCAAAACGGACATGGTATTGCCATGGGGATGGAGGGATTTGGCTGTTATACTGAAGACGGAGGTAAAAACTGGACTCTTAACAGGGTGGGACCCATTTCATTTTACAAGGTTAAACTTTCAGGGTCCCATGGACTTGCTGTGGGAGAACTTGCCCTTATATATGCAACAGAAAATGCCGGCAAGACCTGGTCGCCGATTCCTGCTCCACTACATGTGAGTCAGTCGTGGATGCAATCTCTGGCTTATGCCGGAAGCAACCGGTTTATCATGGCTGGAGCCCACGGATCTATGCTTTTTTTTAACAATGGCAAGTTTGGGGAAGTTTTTAAATAAACCTGTTTTAGTCTCAAATACCGGTGTCAAAGGATTTTTCTAAAAGTTAGGGCACCCGATGAGCTTTTAGTCAGGCATTTAATAATATTTTGTGGAGAAAATAAAATATGAGAAAAAGTGTAGCAAGTCAAAGGTGGCAGGATGTGCTGGAATTCCAGCTGAAAAACCGTGTTATCATACTCTGCCTGATTGCGGTGATCACCGCTTTGTCATTATATACTGTTCTTACAAAGCTGGAGGTGAAAACAGATTTCTTTGAAATATATCCTCCCAAGCATGAATATATCCAGATGTATAAGGAATTCAGGAAGATGTTCGGCTCAGCAAATGTTCTTACCATGATTATAGAACGGACAGATGGGAAGGATATATATCAGCCTGATACTCTTACCAAAATCAGTGTATTAACCCAGGGCGCCCTTCGAATTAAGGGATGCAATCCTATTCAGGTCAGTTCCATAGCGCACCCCAGGGTAAAACAGGTAAGAATCAGTTACCAGGGTGTGGGGCTTCATCCATTAATGGCGGAAGGGATTCCTGAAACCCCGGAAGAATGTGCAAGATTTAAACAGATTGTTTATGCAAATGAGGGTATTAAAGGATTTTATATTTCCCTGGATGATAAATCGGCTGTTGTATATGCAGGTTTCTGGGAAGAGGGTGTTGATTTAGATTATCTGTTTGCAGAAGTGAAAAAATTAACCGGTTCTGTGGAAGATGAAAACCATAAGTGTTATGTGGGCGGGTATCCCATGCTCTATGCCTGGATAAGCCATTATGTGTATCAGATTATGGCTATTTTAGGTTTAACTGTGGGCGCTCTTGCCATTTTAGTTTTTCTCTATTTTAGAAGACTTGCAGGGATGCTGATTCCCCTTATGTCAGCGGCTGTAAGTGCCATATGGGGTTTAGGATTTGCGGCAGCAGTCGGTATTACACTTGATCCACTTTTGCTTGTAATTCCTGTTCTTCTTTCAGCCAGGGCACTCTCCCACTCCTGTCAGTGCCTTGAAAGATTTCACCTGGAGTTTGTGCAGAGAAAGGATAAATATAAAGCAATTATATCTGCATATGCTGAGCTTTACCCACCAGCTCTTCTTGCAATTCTAACAGACGGACTCGGTGTTTTGACCATATGTGTTGCAACAATACCGTTAATGCAGAAACTTGCATATTTTTCATCCTTCTGGATCATAAGTATTTTCCTTGCTGTAATGGTTCTTAATCCCATAGTGATCTCTTTATGGTATAATCCTTCAGTTGATGATAAGAGCCTGCAAAATAAGGACATTGACCAACTATCGGACAGAAAAAATTTTTTCACTGTCCTTACAAATGTTCTCCATTTCTTCTCAAGCCAGAAAATGAGAAAACCTGTGGGAACTCTGGTTATTCTTGTTCTTGTTTTTGGCGGTTTTTTTACTGTTAAGATGCTCAAGGTTGGAGATTCCAGTGCCGGGGGTGCGATATTATACCCTGATCATTCCTATAGTGTGGCCATGCGGAAGATGAATCAGGATTTTGCTGGGGCATCAAGGCTCATAGTGGTTCTCCAGGGAAAAGAGGAAGGGGCCATTAAAGATCGTGATTCTTTGAGGGTAATGGACGATCTCGGCCTTTTTATGAAGGATAAAATATATGGTGTGGGGGGTACCATAAGCCTTGCGGATCTGGTGCGTAAGATTTACAGGGTGTACCATGAAGGTTCTCCCAAGTGGGATATGATTCCCAGGACAAAAAGATATCTTGGACAGATATTTTTTCAACTCTCAGCCAGTATGGCTCCAGGGGAAATGGATCAGTTTATCAGTCTCCCTGATTATACCAATGCCACTGTAACCGCATTTTTAAGGGATTACAGCCATGATAGTATCAAGGACGCCATACAGCAGCTTAAAGATCTAAGGGATGAAATTGATAAAAATCCGGACAGCAAGATCCGTTTAAGGGTTGCTGCAGGAATTCTTGGTATTCTAGCCGCTGTAAATGAAGAGGTTGAGTGGTCATTCTGGGCAATACTTGTGGTTATACTTGCCACAACATTCTGTTTGTGTTTGATAACCTATAGATCTGTCAAAATAGCCCTTATACTCTTGGTTCCCCTTGCCATAGCGCAGATTCTTTGTGAAATTATCATGCTTCTTTTAAAGATAGATCTTAATATAAGCTCTCTTCCTGTTACCGCCATAGGCGTAGGGGTGGGAATAGATTATGGAATATATTTAATGAGCCGCCTTAAGGAAGAATGCATGAATTGTGATACTTTTTACCAGGCAAGGCTTGTTACCCTTATGACAACAGGAAAGGTAATTATGTTCACAGCGTTTGCAGAGGCCATAGGCGTGGGATTCTGGCTTTTTTCCCCAATGAAATTTTCCGCTGAAATGGGGCTTTTGATTCTTCTTCTCATGCTCTTTAACATGATCTGTGCCCTTGTACTTATTCCCACACTTTCAGGACTTTTCAGGCCGAAATTTGTACAGGAAGTACAGCTGCGAGCCGAGATGGCAGGCGCTGCGGCTTAAAATTTTAAGCCGAAGGCTATAATTTAACTAGTGCCTGAACGAAATTTTCTAATTTTCTTTGGGCACTGAACTATATATCGCTTATTCGATATCGTGATTCTGTTTAAACAGCTATGTTTAAAATCAGGAGATAAAATCGATAAGGGTATTTGGAAATAGGTTGTAAGTTTTGAGAATTACGTAAAAGTTTTTTTACGTAATTATTAGTTTCTTATTTTGTAGTAAGTTTATGTTTGTGGTTCTTTATATTGTAATAATTTTATGTTGTATAGGCTTTAAGAAAATTATTTTGAATCTGTTATCGGCTGGAGATTTACAAGAGTTATTCCTTCCCGGGCCCTTTTTAAAATTAATTTTCTTAAAAGCCTGTGGTAGGAGATTTAATAATGAAGAGGTTTTTGTTTGGTTTTTGTTTGACGATTCTGGTTTCAGCCGGGATTTGCCTTGATGCGGATTATTCTTATGCATTAAAAACAGATTTTCACGGCCGTTTACAGTCAAATTATGTATTAAGGGATACAAACGGTTTTCAGAATAAATTTATGGACTCGGTTACATGCTCCCAGTGGTTAACCGAGCTTAAGTTCGATCTTACTATTCGCCCTGAGAAGATGACTTATGCTAATATATCGCTGGACAAAATTTTCTTAAGCTACAGGGGCTCCTATGATGCTGTTTTTGATGTAACAGATAAATGGGATGATGTCAGAGATAAAAGCCCCAGCGATTTTGAACTTGGCAAGGATGATTTAAAGGTTGAAAATGATCTTAGGGAGGCTTTTGTAGATTTTGTCTCCGAATTTGGAGAAGAGCAGAGCGTGGTATTACGCCTGGGAAGGCAGATAGTTCAATGGGGTGAGGCTGATGGATTTAATGTTGTAAATATAATAAATCCCCAGGATAACTCCAATAAAATGTTTTTTGACAAACCTGATGACCTTGCAATTCCTCTTTGGATGGCAAGGCTCGATTATTCCACGGGTATGATCGGCCCTTTTAATTCCATAGATTTGCAGCTTGTGGCCATTCCTGATATCCGGCCCCATCAGTTTGCCCCTTTAGATACATCCTTCACTGATCCATACAGCCATAATAATGCACCCTATGCCTTTGGATTCAAGGAGGTTAAGGATTGGGGAATTCCAGCCATGACACTCTTTGCCGAGCAAAAGTTTAGGGGCCTTGGAGCCAATTTAATAGGATATGATAATGGATTATCCGTTTCCGACGGAAGCAAGCTGATGATGGAAACCCTTCCCGCTCTATCCGCCCTTATTGGCGGTGATTATGGACCACATCCTCCAATTCAGTTTTATGAAGATGTTCCCAGCAGCACCCTGGGCAATATGGAGTATGGGGGGAAGATCAGGCTCTCCTATGGGAACTCGGAGGTCAGTTTTTACTATCTTCGAACATATCAGGATGATCCTGCAATCAATTTAAGCCATGGACTTTATGGATATGAAAACGCTTTTTATTTTGAGCATCCTGAACAGGATATGTATGGTTTCTCCTTTAACACATATGTTTCTGCTATAAATGCTGTTATACGGGCCGAGGGTAATATTGTAAGCAAGGCCTCTGTTTTTGATCTTTCTGAGCCATTTGTGGATGATCTTTTCGGGACTCTCCCTTCATCTGCTCTGGGTCCCATTTTAGGCCCCATGATTTCATCCAGGTTTGAAATGGATCGTGAACCCGGTTATGAGGGTTTTTCCATGCACAGGGTTTATCAGGGCCTGGTCGGATTTGATAAATCTTTCTGGATAAGGAGTTTGAACTCCCATAACATGATAAATGCCTCACTGCAGGCTTACTGGAAGCATATATGTGATTATGATTATGACAAAATATATACACCCTGGGAACAGGATGATAATTACAGGCTCACAGGTTTTTTCTGGACAGATTATAACTCAGGGAAGATTCATCCTGAACTCTTTATAATGTATGATACAGAGGATGCATGGATGACCAACCTTTCCGTGACATTTAAAAAGGGTGCCAGCTGGTTTTATAAATTTGGATTCATGGGGTTCTGGGGAGATGTTACAGATGGAAACGGAACTTCAGCCTCACCTTACAGCTCCAATGGAACAGGTCCTTTTACCATGCCTGTTAATTTGACTAAAATAGGTGAACTCTCCTTTACTGTGGGATATTACTGGTAGGGTTAAAGATTTCAAAGTGTGATTAAAAAATAATTCAGGCATAAAAATGTCTGAATTATTTTTTAATCATATTTTGTAGTAACTTTATAATGAAATAAAATCACATGAAAGTAATAATAGGAGTAATGATAATATTGGGGTAGGTTTTAAATTCGGCCATTTACAACTTTCTGACCGGGTACTGCGGATATTGAATTTATTTATTAGGATCGTTGCTTGACGATTTGTAATTTTTTATTAATTTTTACTGAGTCAACTTTGAAAGGGGTATCAATGAAAAGTATGGTATTTCGTACGTTTATGGTTGTTTTGGTTTGTTTGGGGATTTGCTTTAATGCAAATTACAGTTATTCATTAACCACCGATTTTCACGGTCGTTTGCAGTCAAATTATGTACTAAGGGATACAAACGGTTTTCAGAACAAATTTATGGACTCGGTTACATGTTCCCAGTGGTTAACCGAATTGAAATTTGATCTTACCATTCGTCCTGAAAATATGGGTTTTGGAAATATACAGGTGAACAAGTTTTTTCTCACCTACAGAGGTTCCTATGATGCAGTTTTTGATGTAACAGATAGATGGGATAATGTGCGGGATAAGAGCCCTTCAGATTTTGAACTTGGAAAGGATGATTTAAAGGTTGAAAATGATCTTAGGGAGGCTTTTGTTGATATAGTCTCTGAATTCGGTGCGCAGCAGAGCGTGGTATTACGTCTGGGAAGGCAGATAGTTCAATGGGGTGAGGCTGATGGATTTAATGTTGTAAATATAATAAATCCCCAGGATAACTCCAATAAAATGTTTTTTGACAAACCTGAAGACCTTGCAATTCCTCTGTGGATGGCAAGACTCGATTATTCCACAGGTATGGTCGGCCCTTTTAATTCCATAGATTTTCAGTTTGTGGCAATTCCGGACATCCGTCCCCATCAGTTTGCTCCCCTTGATTCATCTTTAACAGATCCCTATGATCATAATAATGCACCATATGCTTTTGGATTCAAGTCTGTAAAAGACTGGGGAATACCGACTCTGACTGAATTTCTGGAAGAGAGGCTAGGAAAAATAGGCCCAGGCATGAATGATTTGCTCGGTCCCATTCTGGATTATGATAATGGACTATCGGTCTCCGACGGGTGTAAACTTCTTATGGAGACTCTCCCAAATTTTGCAGATAGTCCCCTGGGTAATTTAATAGGTGCTTCTTATGAATCCCCGGGTCCCATTGAACTGGTGGAAGATGTCCCTGCAAGTAATATTGATAATATGGAATATGGGGGAAAGGTGAGACTGGCTTATGGTTCCTCAGAGGTTAGCCTCTATTATCTACGTACATACCAGGATGACCCTGCGATTAATCTTTCCGAAGGTCTGACCCGGCCGGCATTGATTTTTGAGCATCCTGAACAGGATATGTACGGGATCTCATTTAATACATATGTCTCCTGTATTAATGCTGTTATAAGGGCAGAAGGAAATATAGTAAGCAAGATGTCTTTTTACGATACTGCAGATCCTTTTACCCAGCTTTTTTACGGTACTTTGACAAAGGATGCCCTGGGGGCTCTGGCGGATGCTTTTCCTGATATGGAATTCGGCCTTGAACCGAGTATGAAGGGGTATACCATGCACAGGGTTTATCAGGCTCTGGTCGGGTTTGATAAATCTTTCTGGATAAGATGGATGAATTCTCATAATATGATAAATGCATCATTGCAGGCCTACTGGAAACATATTTGTGATTTTGATTATGATTCCGTGCACAGGCCATGGGATCAGGATGACAGTTACAGGCTCACAGGTTTTTTCTGGACAGATTATATGGGGGGGAAAATTCATCCTGAATTATTTGTTATGTATGATCCTGAAGATGCATGGATGACGAGTCTGTCCATAAAATATACAAAGGATGGAAAATGGTTTTACAGGTTTGGATTCATGGGATTCTGGGGAGATCAACCCAATGGAAACGGGACAAGCTCCAACCGTTATTCCCGCAATGCCACCGGTGCTTTTACTACACCTGTTAATTTGATTAAAACAGGTGAACTCTCATTTACAGTGGGGTATAATTGGTAAAATTAGCGGTATTTTTTGTTTTTTAAATTTATATATTACCTTATTTCTTCCCTGAGATGGGGTAATATATAAATCGAATAACTACTTAAGAGCCTGTTTTAAAAATTATTTGTAACGTCCAAGCATCTTTTCATGATGCAATACAGGCCATGGTTTCAGTGGAACAACTCTCTCTCATATTCAATCATAAGCCTTCTGTCCTGCTGAAATCACCTAAATGTTCTTTCGACGATTCATCTTTTGAGTACAAATTGAAAGCCTTTAGGAACAGGGACGAAATAACTTCCACAAGTAGGCGCACAGATTTTGGTTAGGTTTGTTCGATCAAAAATCACAAAAGTTGCAGGAATAGCAAGCTATTTCAAGATTTTTGTTATTTTAGATCGG
>JAUVKE010000243.1 GCA_030592105.1 Desulfobacteraceae bacterium | reverse complement strand
TTCCAGGGTGAAAAAATAAATCTTGCAGGTTCATGGGAAAAACTGACTGTGGAGGAAGCATTTCTTAGATTTGCTTCAATCTCAATGGCTCAGGCTATTGAAAAAGATCTGTTTGATGAAATAATAGTTTTTGAGATTGAGCCTAATCTTGGAATAGGGGCGCCACTTTTTTTATTTGACTATCCTGTGGCCTGTGGCGCACTTGCAAGGCGAAAACCTGATAATAATATGCTGGCAGAACGTTTTGAACTATACATCAGCGGCCTTGAACTCTGTAATGCATTCAGTGAATTGACTGACTCACCTGAGCAGAGAAAAAGGTTTGAAAAAGAACAAAAAATACGCAGGCAGGCCGGTAAAAAGGTAACCTCCATGCCTGAAAATTTTTTGGAAGCTTTGGATAAAATGCCTGAAGCAGCAGGGAATGCTCTTGGTATAGACAGACTTGTCATGTTATTTGCGGATACTGACAGAATTGATGATGTTGTTGCTTTTATACCGGAATTGCTTTAGAGTTTGTAAATAGTACTCTCAAAAAAGTACGCTGAAAACCTTGTTTTTACCCATATTTGTATTAATTGACTGGCTACATTATTTTTAAATCAAAGCGAGGAGGACTTATGAAAATTGCTGTTATAGGTTCCGGTGCAATGGGTTCAATTTTTGGTTCCATGCTATCTTCTGTTTCTGATATTTATCTGGTAACCACCAATAAAGATCATGTAAAAGCAATCAATGCAAAAGGATTAAAAGTTGAAAAAAATGATGGAACTTTTAAGCGCTATAAATTGTTTGCTACGTTTGATCCAGGTACGATAAACGTGAAGGTTGATCTTGCGATAATTTTTACGAAATCCTATAATACAAGAGAGGCGGCTATGTCTGCCGTACCAATATTAAAACAGGATGGACTGGCTCTTACACTGCAAAATGGTTTGGGGAATTATGATGTAATTGCAGATGTTCTTGGAGAAAATCGTGCAGTGGCAGGTGTTACTTCCCATGGCGGAACTCTTGTCTCTCCCGGTCATGTGCGTCATGCAGGAACCGGTCATACAGAGTTTTCAGGACCGGAGGCAGACCCTGAAAAAATTGTCAGAATTGCTAAAATTTTTAATGCTGCAGGTATTGACACAAGTATTTCCCATGATCTGGACAGCCTGATATGGGGTAAGCTGATTATTAATGTTGGAATTAATGCATTAACAGCTATTCTAAAAGTGCAAAATGGAATTCTGGGTACAACGCCTGAATGTGAAAAAATTATGAAAAAAGCTGTGGCAGAAGCAGTTGAAATTGCAAATGCTTTAAAGATAAATATTCCCTTTGATGACCCTTTTGAGCAGGTGAAAAAGGTTTGTAAAAATACTGCCCAAAACAGAGCGAGTATGCTGCAGGATATTTTAAGCGGGTCACGTACAGAGATTGGAGTAATCAACAGGGCTGTAGTTGCCAAAGGTATTGAAACCGGTATTCCTGCGCCTTATAATCTTTTTTTGTCTGAAATGATAGATGCTTTGGAGGCTACTGCGGAGTCGTGTATTTTCAAGTATCAGTAAATCATTAAAACTTTGGTTTTATAACAGTTCATGCTTGCAGGTTTACATTTTTTTCAACTGTAAGTGAACAGTTGCTAATTTTTATCTGCCTGTGCAGGCACGGCAGGATGACAAAAATGATGATTTTTGCGTGATCATTAAATTTTAAAAACTGAAAATTTTAAAAACTGATTTAACAGCATAGGAGAAAAAATGGAAAATAACAAAATAACTGTTTTGGATATAAAGGCTATGAAAAAAAAGAAAAAAGCCATATCAATGCTGACAGCATATGATTATCCATGGGCACTTTTGATTGACAGAGCAGGCATTGATATTATTCTTGTTGGCGATTCTCTTGGCATGGTTGTTCTCGGTTATGATGATACTGTACCTGTTACAATGGACGAAATGATTCACCATACAAAAGCTGTAAGCAGAGCTGCAAAAAGGTCATTAATAGTTGGTGATATGCCATTCGGTTCGTATAATGTCTCACCGGAAAAGGCTGTGGAAAATGCTGTGCGTTTTATGAAAGAGGGGAGGGCAGACTGCGTAAAACTGGAGGGCGGTCAAAATATGGCAAAGGTGGTAAAAGCAATAGTCGATGCAGGAATTCCGGTCCAGGGGCATATAGGACTTACTCCCCAGACTATTTCTGCACTTGGAGGTTACAAGGCTCAGGGGAAAACTGCAGAAGCTGCAAAAGCGCTTATAAGTGATGCACAGGCACTGGAAGATGCGGGATGTTTTTCCATTGTTCTTGAGGCAATAACATCACCAATTTCTAAAATGATAACCGATGCAGTTTCCATTCCAACAATCGGTATCGGAGCTGGAATAGACTGCGACGGTCAGGTACTTGTGACGCATGATATGGTTGGATTGTTTGACCGTTTTACTCCAAAATTTGTTAAACAGTATACTAAAATTAATGAAATTATTTTATCCGCAATAGAAGGATACAAAACTGATGTGGAAAACAGAAAATTTCCAGAAAAAAAACATTGTTTTACAATACAAAGCGATGAACTGGATAAGGTTTAGCTGTACTTTCTAATTTTTATTAAACAGGATTAAAAAAATATGAAAAGTGAAGTATATTTTATCGATTTGAGGACTACCTACAGTGAAAATCTTTTAAGTAAAATAGGGAGACTTTTGGAAACTGCAGGCTTACCGGACATAATCAATAAAAGAGATCTTGTTGGGGTTAAACTGCATTTTGGCGAATCAGGAAACACAGCTTATATTCGTCCTGTTTATATAAGAAAGATTGTAGAAGCTGTAAAGGCATCAGGTGGTTTTCCATTTATTACTGATTGCAACACATTATATTCAGGTACAAGAAGCGATTCACCACATCATCTTGTGACAGCTGTTCAAAACGGTTTTGCTTATTCCGTGGTCGATGCTCCCATAATTATTGCAGATGGAATAAGAGGGAAAAGCGAAATTCCTGTTACAATAAATCAGAAGCGCTTTAAAAAAGTGTATGTTGGGGCAGATATTATTCATGCAGATTCTCTTGTATCGGTTGCTCATTTTAAAGGGCATGAAATCAGCGGCTTTGGAGGAACATTAAAAAATCTTGGAATGGGGTGTGCATCACGCAGGGGGAAGCTTGACCAGCATTCAACATTATCTCCAAAGGTAGCAGCAAAGAGATGTATCGGCTGTGGTGAATGTGAAGGGCATTGTTCACAAAATGCTATCTCTCTAATTGAAGAAAAAGCTGTTATCGATTCTGAAAAATGTATCGGCTGCGGTGAATGCATTATTGTTTGCCCGAACAATGCTGTCCAGATTCAATGGAATCAGGATATTCCGGTTTTTTTGGAAAATATGATAGAGTATACAATGGGTGTGCTGATGGGGAAAAAGAATAAGTCGATATTTATAAATTTTATTACAAATGTTTCTCCTGCATGTGATTGTATGCCTCATAATGATGCTCCCATTGTACGGGATATAGGAATTGTTGCGTCAAAAGATCCTGTTGCTATTGATCAGGCATCAGCAGATTTGGTCAATAATGAACATGGAATATCAAGTTCGTGCCTTAAATTAAATTTAAAACCAGGCGAAGATAAGTTCAAGGCGCTTTATCCAAAAGTTGATTGGCCTTTTCAGCTTGATTATGCACAAAGCCTCGGGCTGGGGAGCCGTGACTATAATCTTGTAAGGCTGTAATGTTTTGGTGTCAAAAATTACGTAAAATATGCAATTGGCAAGAGTGGAACCAGATACGAAAAATACTGCGCAAGGTACAGAATTTAATCATAAAAAATATGGAGTTGTCTAATATGGAAAATATTGTATTCACAAAAAAAAATAATATTGGAATATTGACTATTAACAGGCCCCAGGTAAAAAATGCTTTAGATGGAGAAACTTATGAAGACTTTGGTAATGCAATCGAAACGGTTGGCCAGGATTCAGATATAAGAGTGGTTGTGATAAATGGCGAGGGAGATTCTTTTTGCACGGGTTTGGATCTTAAATTTGCATCTACTCTGAATACTTTTACTGTTATGGAAATGGAAAACCTGATTAAGCGCCTTCAAAATATATTTGCTTTTGAGAATCTTAAAAAACCTGTGATTTCAGCTGTTCAGGGTTATGCTTTAGGTAATGGCTGTGATATTGCGCTGGCGTCTGATTTTATAATTGCAGCGGATAATGCCAGGTTTGCCATGGCGTATACAAATCTGGGGCTGATTCCCGATCTTGGTGGTACTTACAGGCTCCCAAGACTTGTGGGTCTTGCAAAAGCCAGAGAACTTATTCTTACAGG
>JAUVKE010000361.1 GCA_030592105.1 Desulfobacteraceae bacterium | reverse complement strand
GTCTGTAATTCCGGTTTCAACCCGATAACCTGTCTCACTCACTTCGCCTGCAATCCAGCCATCCTTATTCAGTCCCAGCAGGTTATGATCTCCATTTTTAGTTCTGCCAAACCAGCCCCGGTCACTTTCATAGCCACCGGCAAGCTCACAAAAAAAAGGTTTACGCTCTTCCACTGCTACACATAAATTAATTTTATCAGCATTCTCTTTTAATCCAATGGTCTGAAATTGAACTGAATTAAAAATATCCATATTGCGAATATGGCGCAGACCTTCGTGGACTTTTTTTAATGAAAATGTCTCACCTGAATCAATCTTGAACTCCTTACGGATGACCTTATCACGGGTTTTAAGGTTGCCGCTTATAAAAAGCTCACCGAAATTAACCTGGTGACCCTCTATAACCTGGTATTGCACCTCCACAGAGGAGCTATCCGAGGAAAACATTACCTGGCTTTTTACCTTAACATGGGGATAACCTTTTTCAGAGACCAAAGCCATCAGGGCATTTTCATCGTTTTTGAGCATATATTTCCGGAAAGGCGATCCTTGCTTTAAATCCGGAACCGTCAGGGCATCTTTAGTGGAGACTGCGCTTAAACCGGTTATCTTAAGAGAGGAGATTAGAGTTTTAACTCCTTCATCAATCCGAATCTGAATAAAAACCTTTTTTTTATCTTCGCTGAATTTAATTTCTTTTTGAATACGCGATTTTAAAAAGCCCTGTTCTAAATAAAGAGATTTGATGGAAAACAGGTCTTGATCCAGGATTTCCGGTACAAAAATTCCCTTATGCAAAAGGCTGGGAGTTCTGGTCAATATCTGGGCGGTTATTATTTTCTTATCAAGCTGCTTGTTGCCGTCAACCTTTACGGAGGCCACAACAGAACATGGCCCCTCCTTAATCAAAAAACAGACATGGCGTACTCCGGGCTGCTTTTTATCTGCTTTTTCATCATCATCTGTTTCTTTATGATCGCTTTTTTCATCAAGCCTGATCATAGTTGATAAATATCCAGCCTGACTGTAACGGGTTTTGATATTTTTAATACTTTTTTTAATGCCCCTGTCATTACGGTTACCTGATTTAAAAAGTGTCAGATCTTTTTTCAAGGTCATCGCCCAAAACTTGTGATTCCCCTTAAAACTGATGTCATAGCGGTCACCTTCGTTTATTAAAAGGCTGACTGACAGATATTTTTCAGATGGGCCGGGTGTAATTTTATGGGTGATGGTCACATCCGGATAATGCTTTTTTCGATAAAAGACAATGAGGCGTTTAATATCTTGTTTTAAACGCAATTCACTGAATCGGCCGTATGCTCCTCCAAGAGAAGACCGCCAGACACTCATTTTACGTTTTAAGGCAGCAGTAGAAAAAGCCTTATTCCCTTTGATTTCCAGTTTTTTAAGAGCAAGATAGCGACCCTTGTTGATTTTAACATAAACATTATAATTTCCATCTTCAGAGTCCTGTTTTGCTTTCACAGAAACCTGAGGCGCAAAATAGCCCTCCTGGAGATAGCGCGCGGATATCAGATCAGCCTGTTGCAAGAGAATCTCTTTTACATAACCATCACCTGCATAAATGGTCATTACATCCAGAACTTCATGCTTAAAAAGAGGATAGTTGCCCTGAATCCTGATGTCTTTAATTCGTTGGAAAGGAGTCAGGGTAAAAGTCAGGATAAGACCCCGGGGGCCTGTTTGACTTTCAGTTTGGATAGTATGAAACTGCCCGGAGGCTTTTAAGGCTTCTATGGAGGTTTGTAATTTTTTTGCTGTAAAAACCCGGCCTTCCTGTAAAAAGATCAGATGTTTTACCATCTTTTTATAATAGACTTCCCCATATGCTTGTTTAGTGAGGTCGTCTTTTATTATCACCCTGATTTGTGAAAGAATTGCAGGGGAACTATCATCTGTTCTAACGGTCGATGCCGAAACAGCCGAATCTCTTGCTCCCCAAAAAACAAAAATTAAAAAACAGCAAAAACAAATATACAAGTGTGTTTTAAAACCCATTATCTGAATTCGATCCTGAGTATCAGGCCTCCGCCATAAATTCCCTGGTCATCCTGAAACCCGTTGACAAAAATCTGATCAAAAAATTGATACTCTGAAATCGCCCTCTGGTTCAGCTCGTCGTTTTTTGATTCCACAGAATATTTAACTGTCAGACGCCTGGATAATTTTTTTCCCACAGTGATTTTAACCCGATCCGGATCAAACTCCTCCTCTTCAACCCCATCCATGGTTTCCACTTCCAGAATGTCAATGCCGGCGATTTTTTTAATATCCTCACCCAGGGTGCCCGCAATTAATTCAGCCAGCATTTGGTTGGTTGATTGAGAAACTTTGCTATCTTCCGCTATCAGCTCCTGGGAGGTCTTGCCGAATAGCAGTAAGGACAAAACATCTTCATCTTCTTCAGGAGGGTCGGAGCTCAGGGTAAGAAGCAACTCTTCAGGCGTACCGGAAATTTTCAGATAAATTTTCCAGGTTCGGACAGTGACTTCACTCAAAATATCCAGCTCCGGAACCAATTTATAAGGGTCGACAAAATCAAGCACTCCTTTGCGCACAATAAAATCT
This sequence comes from Desulfobacteraceae bacterium, assembly GCA_030592105.1. The sequence continues at coordinate 501 of JAUVKE010000361.1, read as the reverse complement.
TTTTTCTGATATATTATTTTCCCTGAATTAACTCTGGCGCGACCGATGATTAATGGCCGTTTTAAAGTGCCCGTCAAATGAAAATCCGGGGTAAGATTCAGATCTACCAGATTATTCTCTACCTTAAAAGGGCTGCGGGATTTTAAGGCTATATCCAGTTTCAGATTATTTAATATGGATTGATCATAATTTTGGAAAGGCGGTTTAAATTTTCGTTTTTTTTGACCGACACCTTGCAAAAGATTAAACTTTACGTCTTTATAATAGATCCCATCCAAAAGGACCACCTCCCCTTTAATTTCCGAATTGTCTTTTGTACCCTTGATAGACAGGGAGGTATTAAAAACCAGATCCAGCAAGTCAGGAATCTCTATCGGTATTTTATGTGCGGACAGCAAAAAATCGGCCTTTTGGGGCTGCCATTTTGCCAGCTCAAGTAAACCTGTCAGCTCAAAGCGTCCTTCATCCATCTGACCGGAAATGGCCTTTTTTATTTAAAGT
>JAUVKE010000048.1 GCA_030592105.1 Desulfobacteraceae bacterium | reverse complement strand
GGCCGCTTCCAGCGATGCGATGGAAGCCTCATATTGGGCTATGGCGGCGTCTAAATCGCTCTCACTGACCGCTTTTTCTTCAGCAAGGGGCTTATATCTGTCTAAATCACTTTTAGCTTTGGCTAACATAGTTTGTGCTTCGGCAACCATACTCATCTTTGCCGCAACATTGGCTTTAAATTGCTGGCTTTCCAGGGTATAGAGTAAAATATTTTTTTTAATCCGTGAACCTTCTTTAAAATGGATCTCTTCCAGGTAACCTTCTATCCTCGCCCGTATGGCAATATCTTTAAAACCGAATATTTGACCAACATATTCTCTATATATGGGGACTGGGTGAGATTTAGCTTGAAATATTTCAACTTTTTGAAAAGTGGTTTGCTTTTGTTCCTCTTTTTTTTCTTCCCTGCAGGAAGAAAAGAACAATATTAAAATACATAATAGATTCAACAGGATCGTTTTCATTTTTTTCTCTTTAAATTGAAGAAAAGTTAAATGTTATAAGAAGTTTTTTACATTAAAGTATCAGCCCCATCTGGTCAAGTTTTAATAAAGAGCCCTAAGGGGATTTTTCATCCACAGATTGTGAAATGTGTATACCTACCAGGCGGGCAAGAACCACAGTCAGATAAATTTGGCCGGTAACGGCTTCAAGGACTGATAATGATTTTGCCGAAGAAATTGAAGGCGTTATATCGCCATACCCAAGGGTCGTGAGGGTGACAAAACTATAATATATAAATGAGCTGGTGTTTATGCTTTCCCCCTGGGAAAAGTGAAATGCGTTGGGATGAAAAAAATGCAGAATTTCAAAAATATTAGCCCACATTAAACCAATCAAAAAAAAAGCACAAATTGCGCCCATAATAATGTCGCTGGTAACATCTTTTGCTTTGAACAGATAAAATATAAGAATGGTTGCTGTATAAACAAAAAAAAGAGCAGAAGAGACTTTGGCCATTACTTGAAGAAATGAGCTTTCCATGAAAAGGAGAGACCAGCTCCCTGCAAACGCTGGTAAGGCAAAGGCCAAGGCAACAATGAAAACTTCTTTTTTTTCGCTGGCCGCATATATCCCTGAAATTAGAATAAAAGTGATAAAGACATCCATGAGAAGGCGCATGCTAATAAGGCCTTCCATGAATGGACGGAGGGTAAACAGGAGGAATAAAGAGATCAGCAATGAAGAAAATCTGCCGACCTTGATTCTGGTGAGAGGAATGTATAAGTTTTTAACCATGTCGCTGCTCTGTTAATAATATCGGGCGTGGTCTTACTGGGCCGATTTGGGTTGCGGGCATTAAGCCTGCCTTGGAATATCTATTTTATAAGAAAATGATGAATTTTGAATTATGAATGATGAATTAAGGAATTCTATTAATTTATAAAATGTCATTAACCGCTATCTCATTTTCATATTTTGTTGTGCCCGACAGGGCATGCCGGTTATAAAAACAGTTACCTGAGTACGTCCATCTCTCTTTTCTGAAGGTAAAGCTTGCGAATCCATTCATATTCAAATGGAGAACCGGTCTCGTAGTAACGGAATTTTATTCGATGCCGGGTGTCAATTGAACGAAGAATGCCGACTCCGGCATTCAAAAGATCTTCGTCGCTGCTATCAATATTAAATTCATTCACAATTGCACTGAACATGGCATTGTATAGTGCAAAATCGACAGTAAGCCCAGCCGCATCACGGAGTGATGAAGGGCCAAATACCGGAAGAACAAGATAAGGTCCGGCTCCCAGTCCATAATGGCCAAGTGTCTGGCCGAAGTCTTCATCCTGCCGGTAAATACCCATGGATGTGGACGGGTCAAAAAGACCTCCTATGCCGACGGTTGTATTGATCACAATTCGTTCTGCTGTTTTGAGAGTTGATTCACCTTTAAGCTGCAGAATAGAATTGGTCAGGTTCGTTATATCACCGAGATTCAGAAAAAAATTTGAGATACCGCATTCCATAAAATCAGGTGTAATAGTTTCATATACATTTACAACCGGCAGAAAAATGTATTTATCAATTTTCGCATTAAATTTGTAGATGCGGCGGTTAAACCCTTCCCATGGGTCATAGGCATCAACAGGATATACAACATCTTCACGGATGATCTCGCTAACCGGACGTTTTGCAGGTATAATGCTTTCCTGCTTGACAGGAGTAGTGGCACAGGCATTCAGCGTGCAAATAACTACAAATAAAATAAAGACTTTCCCAAAACAATTGCCGCATTTTAGCATTATCGTACCCCCTCTGGCTTAAAGAAGTCGATCATGTATGCGATATTATCCTTGTAAGCCATATTCCCGCAGTGACCTCCCATGGGATATATCTTTGCCCTGTCACCAAATACGCGGCGGAAAAAGTCTATTTCTCCTGTTTTAAGTATAAAATCATCTTTATTGTGGACGACCCTTATTTTTTTTGCATTTTTCAGATAATCCTCAATGCTTTTTAAACTCATACTTGTAGTAAGAGATTTCTTTGTCAGATCAGGCTGTGCTGAATGATAATATGGATAAAGAATATCATTGAAATAATCAGTAAAACTGGTTCGTCCATATACCTTGAAGTAATCGGTGAGTGAGCTATAGCTTGTAAGAACAAGGTTTTTGGGAATAATGTATCCGGCGTTGGTCATCACATCCGTCACAAAAAGCATGTTCATTGATGAAATGCGAAAAGACAATCCAATAAGAGCTTCCATTTTTTCTTCAGGAGGATTTTTTTCTTTATAAATATTATAAAGGAATTCATTGTTAAATTCTATGAAATCCGCCTCTACATATTGTTCAGTAAATTTGGATGTCATTTTGGTCCAAAAGCTATTGATGTCCTCGACAGTATCTTTCAGCATATGATCCAGAATATAAACGGAATTATATAGATTAACAGGGGGGTTGATCATGTAAACCTTTTTGAAATCAAAAAACCGTTTGTCCTCATCAATCTTTGAGACAAATGCAGCCTGAGCAGCCCCAAGACTGTATCCGGTCAAAAAAAATTCAGATACGTCAATAGAATCTTTTACCTTTTCCCAAACAAGTTCCATGACATGATACAGATCTTTGCTGTCATTGGCTATATGGCCGGGCACCATGGTTGAAGATGCTGATACGATAAAATTTGGATGGGTAGGTGATGTCAGTGATATAACATGGAAGCCTGCCTGGAAAAAGGCCTTCTGAAGTATCTGCATCTTTGAGGCATTATATCCGGCTCCTGTGCCGGCTATAACCCAGATAAGTGGCGCTTTAACCTTTTGGTAAACAAGGGAATATCTCAGCTTATCCTCATACCAGAGGACATCAGGTATCTCGCGGTCCCTGAATACCGTCAGTTTCATATCCCTGATCCTTATGTTATCAGGGAGCATGGCCTTGTACTCTTCAGGAGTTCCTATAATCGACGCAGCGTATTTATTCAACAGAGGATAATCATATGCTTCAGAATTTGCCTGGAAGTACAGGGCGGAAACCAGTATAAACAAAAATAATATAGAATATCTCATATTCACCTGCTTTCTAATTTTTGGCATTGTTGTTGAGTTATAAGTATTGAGAAAAAACAAGATTGTATCTTTTTTTTTAATACTCCCCCTCATATCCCTAAATGGCCGAAAGTAAAGCCAATTCCAAATTATTTATATGATAGTCAATAATAGACTATTTTATAATGGGATAGTAATGCAAGGTTTTTTTAAATTTGCATTAACCGTTGATATGTGCTATTTGATAGCCCATAATTTAGGAAACTAAAACTTTCGTGAATATATAGGCACAGTGGTTTTTTTTAATGATTTCACAGGATATAGTTATTGACAATAAATTTGGCATCCATGCCAGGCCAGCCGGGAAGATAGCTAACCTTGCGGTAAAAGCAAAATCAAATATCTGGATAATTAATAATGGAAAAAGAGTGGATGCTTCGGATATTTTCGAAATTCTTACCCTTGCATGTGAAGCAGGTACAAAAATTACATTTGAAATTGATGAACCTTGTGATAAGGGTGTTTTAGAGCAACTTGTTCAACTGGTTAAAAATCGATTTGGAGAATAAAAAAACAGATGTCACCGTCAATGTTTGAAGAAAAATTTTTATACGGTATTAATGCGTCTCCTGGAATTTGCATAGGCAGAGCTTATCTTGTGAACCAGGTCAATATGGATATTGTTGAGAAATATTATCTTAGCTCCAAGGATTTGCCTGCAGAGATAAAACGTTTTAAGGCGGCTGTTAAAAAAACCAAGGATGAACTCGATCAATTAATCAAAAAAACACCTGATGCCATGCAGCGTCAAACCGGTATTTTTGAATCCCACCTGATGATGCTGAAGGACAAAATGCTCTATGACAAAGTTATTGAAACATGTAACGAGGAGCAGGTTAATGCAGAGTGGGCAGTGAAAAATGTTGCTGCTAATTTGAAAATGATATTTCACCAGATGGAAAATCCGTATTTAAGTGCCCGTGTTGCTGACTTAACGCATGTGACAGACAGCGTCATGAGAAATCTTGTGGGAGCCCAAAAAGTAGATATAAACAATATAAAAAAACGTGTTATTCTTGTTGCAGATGACCTTTCTCCCGCTCAGACCAGTCAGATAAGTTTGAAAAAGGCACAGGGATTTGTGACGAATAGAGGTGGAAAAACTTCCCATACAAGCATTATTGCACGCACTTTGGAAATTCCGGCTGTTCTTGGTCTTGACAGGGCAACTGACCTGATTAATGATGATGACCTCATAATAGTTGACGGCACCGCAGGGATAGTTGTTGTTCACCCTGAAGAGAAGACTTTGCTCGATTTTACACAGCGTAAAGATGCCTATGCTAATTATAAGGCAACTTTAACTCTAAACAGCGATATCTGTGCAAAAACAACCGATAATGTTCGCCTGAATGTTATGGGGAATATTGAGCTCCCTGAGGAAGCAGACTCTGTAATTTCCCATGGTGGAGACGGGATAGGGCTTTACAGAACGGAATTTCAGTATTTAAACTGTCCCATGTTCCCCAGTGAAGATGACCTTTTTGAAAAATATAAGAGTGTGGTGGAATTAATGGCGCCAAAGCCTGTAACAATCCGGACTCTTGATATTAACGGTGATAAGGCCATAGGAACCATGCCTGGGCCCGATGAGACTAATCCTTTTCTTGGTCTTCGAGCCATAAGATATTGTCTGAAAAATCCTGATATTTTTAAAACTCAGCTTAAAGCCATATTAAGGGCGGCTGCGTTTGGGAATGTCAGGATATTATTTCCGATGATATCATGTTATGATGAGATAATAATGGCCAGGGCGCTGTTAAACAAGGCAGCCTCTATTCTGGATGCGGAAGGGACAAGGTTTAATCTGGATATTGACATCGGTATCATGCTTGAGATTCCTTCGGCCATTATTATGGCAGACAAGTTGGCGGAGCAGGTCGATTTTTTCAGCTTTGGTACAAATGATTTAATTCAGTATTCCCTTGCCATAGACAGGGGGAACAGGGATGTTGCTTATCTTTATGATGGACTCCAGCCTGCGGTTATCCGGTTAATGAAGCATGCCGCAGATGTTGCAGAGGAGAAAGGTAAAAGAATGTCCCTTTGCGGCGAAATGGCTGCTGATTCCCTTTATACTCCGATAATTCTGGGATTGGGTATTAATGAACTGAGTATGAATCCCAGGTCGATACCGGCTGTAAAAAATATAATAAGATCTATTTCCATGAAAGAGTCCCGGCAGTTCCTGGCAGAGGTGGTAAAGCAGAGTACAGCCTCTGCTATAATGGAGATGCTCCAGGATACTTATGGGAGTCTTTTGTCGGACAAAATATATTGATCAGAAACGGGGATTAAATAACTGCAAATATAAAATTTGATACTCGTAGGGGCAACCCTCTGTGGTTGCCCAGCGTTACGTGATCAATTTGTAATCGGGCAGGCACAGGGGCCTGCCCCTACTTTAAATCAGGTTTTACGAAATATTCTTTATCCTTAAATATACCGGATATAAGAACTCCTTTTGATGTGTCAGTACCTACGGAAACAATTTTTATCTCCCCTTTTTTATCTCCCGGCATTAAGAAATTACTGTTTTGGAATCCTTTGATACTTTTTATGCTGTATACTTTTAAAGTGTTGCCTGGTACGAGTCCGGCATTTTTTCCGGAAAATATTGTAATATTATTTTCTCCGTTGGAAGTCATTAATCCCATCCATGGAAGGCTGTTTAAGCCTTTTGCCATCTCTTTTCCTGTTTTATGAACTTTTTTGATAAAGTCATTCTTAAATAAATCGATGTTAATGAGTTGGCTGGACATTATTTTTTCCCCATGGGATTTGTCGATGTCGAGTTTGTAGATAAAATTTTTGTTAAGGATTTTTGCCCTTGTATTCATATCATGGACCACGGCTTCAATGGATATGTTGACAGTTTTTTTCGATTTTCTGAATAGCCCGCCATTATTTTCATCTGTATATATATTCGTTAATACCCCTGTTATTATTGCATTTAAGCCGTTTTTTTTCCCTTTTTCAGAAAGAAAATCCTGATCAATCCCCATGGACGCATTTTTTGATAATTGTTTTAAGAACAGTGGATAATTTTTATCTCCAGGCATTTGAAAAATATAATCAGGACATTGTCTGGTTAAAATTTCCATTAGTCCGGTGTAAAATTTTTTATCAAACCCGGAAATAGTAAAAGGAGTTTTATTCTCAAATGGAGCAAATGCGATTATTTTTTTTAAATTTACAACCCTGACATCTTCAATTACCGGAGCATCTTCTCCTTTTTTATGCAAAATACCTTTGCCTGTTATATCCATAGTCTCTGCCATACCCAATGCCGCTGGCACAGGAACTTTATTACGGTTCAATTCCATGTCCGTTTCTGCGGAGACATCAGACTGTTTAAGGTGTGTCTTAAATTCTGTTTTATCTTCGTCTGATTCCGGATGTGTTAAAACTCCAGAGGTATCTGTTTTATTTTCTGAATATAATATCGCTGTTACACGTTTTGCAATATTCCTTTTTACCTTTACATTTCCGGTAATTCTGTTAAAAATTATTTTTGATCCTGTTACGGAATTATTTCCATCTGTGAAGGTTACTTTTTCGCCGGTCAAGACAAGTATCTGATCTTTTGTTGTATACTGAACATTTTCGGATGTGGCAATTTTACCGTCAGCTGTAACTAAAACATTTCCACTTGCAACGATCTTGTCTATTGATTTATTGTCCGTACTATTTACATTGTCGGCAGCATCTTTTTTATAATAGATTTTCAGATTGTCTGCGGTGATTGTAAAATTTTCGCCGGACGCCTGTACGTTTCCTGAAAACTCGGCGGAATTTTCCTTGTTTTTAATGTTCAGGTTGTCTGCTGTAATCTGAATTTTATTATTTTTGTCTTTATTCTCTGACGCAAAAACAGGCAAAAAAGTAAACGTATATGAAAAAAATAATGCAACGGCAAAAAAGGATAAGATCAGGTGATTTTTTTTAGTGTGAAATATTTTTTTCACTAAGGTCTCCTAAAAAGTATTTTAAAAAGTTCTTGTATAGTTTATAATTTTGTTTTTTAGTAGTGTTCGGTTAGAATCTTGCGAGAGGGAAGTTTAATTGTTTTTGTAGCGTATTGAATAAATTTCGTAATAGCGGAAAAAACAATTAAACTTCCCGTATTTTTCTTGCAACTTTCTAACCGGACATTACTGATTTTTTAGTAACTATTCAGCTGATATATATAGCTTATGATCAACACATCTGAATAGTTACATTTTTTATAATAAAAAAATATATTAAAAGCAATTGATTTGCTTGAAACACTATCAAATGGAGGATTATATGGACTGGGGAATGAAAAATCGTTTGTCCCGACTGATAAAAGCTGATGGCCGGTGTATCTTTTTACCCATAGATCATGGATATTTCCAGGGACCCACAAGAAAACTTGAAAAACCAGGGGAAACCATCGCTCCCCTTATACCTTATGCAGATGGACTTTTTGTCACAAGGGGGGTTTTAAGGGCATCTGTGGATCCTGGGAACAGTCCCCCTGTTATTTTAAGGATGTCAGGGGGGGCAAGTATTATTGGAAAGGATCTTGCCAATGAGGCAATAACCACATCTGTTCAGGAGGCTGTCAGGCTTAATGCTGCTGCTGTGGGCATGTCTGTTTTTGTGGGGAGTGATTATGAGCATCAATCCCTTGTAAATCTTGGAAATCTGGTAAATGATTGTGAGAATTACGGAATACCTGTTATGGCAGTAACAGCTGTGGGAAAGGAACTGGAAAAAAGGGATGCACGGTATCTTTCATTATGCTGCAGAATTGCTGCAGAATTCGGAGCAAAGATCGTAAAGACCTATTGGTGCGAGGATTTTGACAGGGTAGTCAATGGGTGCCCTGTCCCTGTTGTTATGGCGGGGGGGCCAAAATGTGAAACCGAAGTAGAGGTTTTTGAATTTGTTCATAATGGAATGCAAAATGGGGCCATAGGCCTGAACCTGGGACGAAACGTCTGGCAGCACGCATACCCTCTGGCCATAATGAAGGCCCTTCGTGCTATTATACATGAAAATGCTTCTGTAAAAGAGGCTCAGGATATATTTGAAGAGGAAAAAAATATATAAGATGAAAAACCTTTTCAGCAAAAATGATTCCCTTGGGTTAATAAAAAAATATTCCGTTTGTCCGGAAGATCTGGCTTTACGGGTCTATACTTCACGTCTGCTTGGGAGTAATCCCTGCCTTGTTCTTCATGGAGGGGGGAATACCTCTGTGAAAACAAAAAATAAAGATATAACCGGCGAAGAACAAGATGTGATTTATGTGAAGGGGAGCGGCATGGATCTTTGCTCCATTTGCCCTGATGGTTTTTCAGGGTTAAATATTGCACCTTTAATCAGGCTTGGGAAGCTTGATTCCCTTTCTGATGAAGATATGGACAATCAACTGAAAATCAGTGGTATTAAGGCTGAATCGCCTCCACCTTCCGTTGAAACCCTTGTTCATGCCTTCCTTCCCCATAAATATATAGATCATACCCATGCAGACAGTATAATGATTTTGACAAATCATAAGAATGGGAAATACCTTGTAAGGGATGCTCTGGGGGAAAAAGTTGCTGTTATTGACTATATAATGTCAGGTTTTCCCCTGGCAAAGGCTGTTTTGAGGGAATATAAAAACAATTCTGAGCTTCAGGCTGTTGTGGTGATGAATCATGGAATATTCACATTTGCCGATGATGCCGAGACATCCTATGGGAGGATGATCGATTTTGTTGACAGGGCTGAAAAATATATTGAGGAAAAAATAAAGGGGAAATCTTTATTTCCATCCGAAATAGAGATGCCAGAGGCTGAAAGCAGAAAAGACTCCATGGGGAGGTTTGTCCAGGCTGCCCGTGGAGCCTGTGCTTTCCCACTCCCGGATGATAAAATCCGCAGGTTTCATGTTAAAATATGTTCCACCCCCGATTTAATTGCTGCATCCTGGTCATCACTTGCTCAAAAAATATGCGCTTCAGGGGTTTTAACACCCGATCATGTGATCCGTACCAAGAATAAAATGGTTTATATTGAATCTGTTCCAGAAAATGATCATGATCTTAATGCCCTGGTGGAGATGAAGGTGAATCAATTTAAAAAGGCGTATATGGCCTGTCTTCAAAATTATGCCCCATCCAGCGGGATTAATGAAAAAGAGACAGATCCATACCCCAGGCTCTTTCTTGTCGCAGGAATTGGACTGGTTGCCCTGGGATTTACAAGGAAAGACGCTTTAATTGCTGCTGATATAGGGGAACATACTATCCTGGCTAAACTGCGGGGAGAGGCCATGGGAGGATATCTCCCCATTTCAGAAGATCATATTTTTGACATGGAATTCTGGGGGTTTCAGCAGAAAAAAGTGAAACATTTGTCCCCTGGGCTCCTTGAAGGTATGGTTGCTCTTGTTACCGGTGCTGCCGGTGCAATCGGTTTTGGTGTTGCAAAACAGCTTCTAAAAGCCGGGGCGGTTGTTGCTTTGGCTGATCTTGATGAAAAAAAACTTGTCAAGGCACAGTCCATTCTTGCCGATGAATATGGTGAAGATCTGATTACGAGTATTGTTTTTGATGTTACAGATTATCAGGCTGTGGAAAAGGCCTTTATGGAAATAAGCATCAGGCTTGGAGGAATCGATATTCTTGTGCCCAATGCAGGGATTGCCCATGTTGCCACCATAGAGGAACTTGACCCTGATAAATTTGATAAAGTCATAGATGTTAATCTTAAAGGGACATTTAATGTGATGAAAGCTGTTGCACCGATTTTTAAACGGCAGAACACCGGGGGAAATATTGTGGTGATAAGTACTAAAAATGTTTTTGACCCTGGGGCGGCATTTGGGGCATACAGTGCTTCCAAGGCTGGTGCACATCAGATTTCCAAGATTGCTGCAATAGAATTTGCCCAGTTTGATGTCAGGGTTAATATGATAAACCCTGATGCAGTCTTTGGTGATGCTGAAATTTCTTCCAAGCTGTGGGATCTCATAGGCCCTGCCAGGATGAAATCAAGGGGGCTTGATCCTGATGGCTTAAAAGAATATTACATAAACAGGAACTTGCTGAAAAAACCGGTGCTGGCAGAGCATGTGGGAAACGGGGTGGTCTTTTTTGCGAGCGGACAGACCCCCACAACAGGCGCCTCCCTCCCGGTTGACGGGGGGAATAGTGCCGCTTTTCCAAGATGAGCTATACATATATAATTCGTAACTATTCAACTATGCTGATTTTCCATGGATTTGTCCGATTGTCCGAAATGGAGGTAAAATGGATATCCTGGTGGTGGACGATAATGCAATTACATCCCAGTTATTTTATAAGATTCTTACACAAGAAGGGCATGGGGTGACCCTGGCGGATAATGGAATAAAAGGATGGGAGCTCTTTCAGGAAAAACCGTTTAAGCTTGTCATTACAGATTGGATGATGCCCGGCATGGACGGAATTGAGCTGTGTAAAAAAATCAGGGGGGAAAAACTTCCCCATTATGTTTATGTTATTATGCAATCAGGCAAGGATGACCTGGCTGATTCCTTTGAAGGGTTTGCTGCAGGGGTTGATGATTATATTGTCAAGCCCTTTGAACCTTCTGAAGTAAAAGTCAGAATAAATACCGGGATTCGGATAATAAACCTGGAACAGACGCTGTTAAAAAAAAGAGAGGATCTTTTAAAAGAGCATAAAAAGCTTAAAAAAAGCTATATGGATACTGTTCGGCTTATGTCTTCCTTTGCTGAAATGATTAATCCTCTTATTGGATCATATTTGAAACAGGTTGGTACATTTTCACGGAAACTTGCATCTGATTTTGGACTTGATGAAAAGGAGGTTGACCGGATTGAAATAGCAGGATTGTTCCATGATGTTGGGTTACTGGGGCTTCCTGACCTAATTGTCTCAAAGGATGAAATCCATATGGATAAGACTGAACATGCTCTGTTTATGCAGCACCCTGTTATTACCGCCCTTATTTTTGAAACAGTACCGCGTCTTTCGAAATCGAGTAAAATTATAGCCAGGCACCATGAACATATGGATGGAACAGGGTTTCCGGATGGTCTTAAGGAATCTCAGATACCCCTGGGTGCCAAAATTATTGCAGTTGTATCAGATTACTTCAGAATTATTCACTCATGGGGAGGATCTCCTGAAGAGATCAGAAAAAGGAGTGTTGAAAATTTTAGTGATGAGATCAAGGATGCTTTTATCGTTGATGAACCTGGGCCTTTGCTGGAGGAGATTGCCAAAAAAGCACTTGAACTCGGGTGCAGTCGAAAATATGATCCCCTTGTTGTTGAAAAAATGATAAAACGGTTAACTTTAAAAGAAGAAGATGCAGAAAACAAAAAGTGGCTAAGCATCGGAGAATTAAAGCCGGGTATGGTGCTGGAGGAGGCTTTATGCTTAAAAGGGGGTGAGCGTCTCCTCTCTGATGGAATCACTT
>JAUVKE010000288.1 GCA_030592105.1 Desulfobacteraceae bacterium | reverse complement strand
TTTAAGCTTTAATTCATCCAGAGTATCAACTTTCCCTACTTTTTTTGCAAGCTCATCATCTATGGGAGGAAGAATCTCTTTTAAGATATTTTTGATGGTTATATGGAAATCTATTTCTGCTCCGGCTATGGAGGGATTAAGATGATCTTCCGGAAAACTCACTTTTATTTCCTTGTAATCACCAGGTTTTGCTTCCACCAGTTGTGAATCAATCTCTGGGGAAATCTGCCCTTCACCGATTTTTATTTTAGTATCTTCAGCCTTGGGAACCTCTTCAAAGGGTTTGCCATCTTTAAAGACTTCATAATCAATGGCAACAATGTCTCCTTCTTTAACAGGTCTTTCTTCAGTTATGGGTTCATGGGTTGTTAAATCCTGCTGGTGTTTTTTAATCTGTTCATCTGCTTCTTCAGGTGTGGGTGTGTAAATGTTTTTTTGTATGGTGAGCCCTTTAAAATCAAGATCAGATATTTTCGGTTTTACTTCAAATAATACTTCATATTTAAAGGGGCCCCTTTCATCAAGTTCAGGGGGATTAATAATCGGCTCCCCTATAACCGCAAGGTCTGCTTTTGTGACAGCTTCAAATAAGGTATCCTGGACTAGCTTTGACTTAACATCATCACAAACATTCTTTTTAAACATACTTTCCAAGACAGTTTGAGGAATTTTTCCAGGGCGAAAACCCTTTACTTTAGCAGTTTTTTTTATCTTCTTATAAGCATTGTCAAATTCAAGGTTGACAACATCTGCAGGTAATTCTACACAAAGAAGTTTCTTCACAGGATTAATATCTTGTACTGTAACTTGCATAACATTCCTTTTCTAAATTCAGACCCTGGTAATTTCAATTTAACATGGCTTGAAATTGTTTTCCATATGATGTACCCCTTTCCAAAAAATGGATACTCTGTCCTTATACATGGACGTTTGCCGCGTGAGGAGAAAATTTATGGTAACCATCTGAACTTTAAGAATTTTTTATTTTAATGTTTAAAACTATTGTCAATGAATATAAATGTGGTGCGAGAGGGGAGACTTGAACTCCCATTCTGTTTCCAGAGCTGGATCCTAAGTCCAGTGCGTCTACCAATTTCGCCACTCTCGCATACTTAATTATAAAAATACTATTTAGGAACTTTGGGTTAAATTGATTGAACAAAGATTGCACAGAAGATTCATATCCATGGCTCGGTAACGGGTGGATACTTTTTTTCTGGTATTTGCCTGTTGCCGTAACAAAGAAGATTGATATCTGAGCGAAGCAAAATTGCTCAAGTTGTTTAATCGGCATTCCTCAGAGCCTGGACAAAAACAGCCGAATTTATTCACTTACTCTTTAAAAAGAGCTTGGAAAACATTTTTAAATTTATTGACTTTGAGTTCAGATATATTATTTTAGAATTTCAATAAAGAATACGTTTTAATTAGTGAAAAAGATAATATCAAAACGGGCAAGTGTCAAGATAAATTAAGGAATTTCAGAATGGGAGACAGGTGCAAATTGCATAAGTGTACAAGTTTATTAACTTTAATAATTCTTTTGAGTACATTTTTAGTACTTATATCTGTTAAAGTAAAAGCAAAACAGACAGATTCCAGGGGTGGAGTAATTGTAATCGACCCGGGACACGGGGGGTACGATAGAGGAGTTACCGGCACAGGGGGAACATTGGAAAAGGATGTTGCCCTTGCGTTGTCTTTAATGATTGCTGCTGATCTTGATGGAGAATATACAGTTAAACTTACTAGAACAGATGATTATCAGGTTGCTGTTTTTGATAGAACAGCCCTGGCAAATCAGAGTAATGCAGAGCTTTTTATCAGCATTCATACCTGCGGGAGTTTTCTCCACAGTGCCAGGGGTATAATTATATATTATTTCAAGAAGTCCCATGAAAATGGATCAGGGGGGGAGGCCTTGTCCGTGATTCCGATGCAAAGTGGGAATATACAACCGCCATGGAACTCCCTTCAGGATAGCTACAAAGAGGCGGGAAAAATTCTTGCTGAATCGATAAAAGAGAGTATTTTATATGAAACAGAATCCTTTGATATAAAAATTCAGGATGCCCCCCTTATGGTTCTTGGGGGGGCAGACATGCCGGCAGTACTCATCGAGACCGGATGTCTTACAAATCCCGGTGATGAAAAAAAACTGAATAATAAAAAAAAACTCCAGGCTGTTTCCAGGGGAATAAGCAGGGGAATTAAAGAATATTTTAAATTGAAAATGCCGGATTAATCTTTTAAGCCTGGTATTTTTACTTCATCAGGCAATCCGTCAAATCCGGGTATAATTGTTTTGATTCCGCAGGCTGCCATCTCTTCTTCAGCACGTATTAAAGGATTGTAATTCTGAAGATTCCGCTCACCATTGGGAGCCCCTGCCTTGAACCATAATTTATTTGTTACGGAGCCGTATATCAGCGGCATAATGGGTAAAAATTCTGAAGAGCCCTCTGTGGATCTATGGGAGAAAAAAGCTGTTGCTCCCAGTTTTTTTATATTCTGGACGGCTTCATCAATGCTGTTCACCCCTACTTTTTTTAATTCATCTTTGACCTTTTCAATATCCCCCCTTGCAGTAAGAAATTTTTCCACTTTCCTGGTATCTGCGGTCCCAATAACGATTTCAGTGGCAAGGCATGTTTCAGTAAATGTGCCTGCCTGATTCAATTTAATAAGAACAGAATTTCCGGCCCGGTTTTTCCGGTCGGAAGCTGCCAGAAACGGAAGGATAAAACGCATCTGCGTTACAGCTGCATCATCAATTACAATCTGGACTTTGTCCCCATACTGCTCCGTCATCATTTTATGGGTTAATATATCGTTTTCAGCTCCCGGATCTTCCATTGTTACGAAATTTTCGGCTTTTGCAATAACTGAAGCATTAAATTCAATCAGTTCTTCTCTGGTTTTTACGCCGAGTCCGGAAAATCGCAGGTCATACTCTCCATTTTCTCTTAGCTTGTCTGTTTTCTGGAGTTCTGAAAAAGCATTGTCAGTTCCCATGGCATAATCGTCTGTTTTAAGATTAAGCTGTTTTGCGCATTCTTTTATCCTGCTTAATCCTTCATAATTATCCTTAACCGGAAAGACAAACCCTCTTTCCTTTGCTGTCCCGGTGGGGAGAGCGTCCCGCACAAGATTTTTTTCAAATTGTTTGAAAAATTTAATTCCCGTGGAAAAAACATCCTTTATAGATTTTTCATTCATGGCAAGAAAAAACATTTCCTGGATATCCTGCTTTGTGCCGGGTACATGCTCTCCTCCGCAAACCATATTGAACGCTATATTGGGCATATAAAATTCTTTTTGATTTGCCGGTGTTAAAAGCTCCCAGGGCTTGTATCCCGAGGCATTAAGAATGGTTTGAAAAAAAACAGTGGAGGATGCAAGACATGCGTTTCCACCCCAGTTTTTTTTGTTGGGACCGGCTTTTTCTATTAATTTTAAATCAAATTCTTCAACCGCTTTGAAAATA
This sequence comes from Desulfobacteraceae bacterium, assembly GCA_030592105.1. The sequence continues at coordinate 432 of JAUVKE010000288.1, read as the reverse complement.
TCTGCAGGTTCTTTTATTATCACCTTTGCAGGTAAAAGAGGCCTGATATTTGTTTCCATCGATTTAACTGCATCAGCGTTGGGAATATATATAGCTTCGCTTTCGCCGTCGGATGTCCCTTTAGCAATACCGTTTCTTTCAAGAATAGTCCATTTTTCACTCCCCCTTTCGACTTCTGCGGTCATTTCCCCTTCGATGGTGTATGCTGCGTAGGATGAAAGAATTTCTCTCCCTTTTAACGTAAAATTTGAAATTACAGTCTCTTTTCCCATGATACCCCCTTATGTTTTTTATTTATCAAAAGTTTTATCGGGCCTGGCTATAACGTTGGTCATTAGATGGCAGAACTGAGCTATGGTGAAAGTTAAAAACCTCTGGCTGTTTGAGCGCAGCGAGTTTCAGAGGTTTTTAAATTTTATTATAGCTCAGTGT
>JAUVKE010000375.1 GCA_030592105.1 Desulfobacteraceae bacterium | reverse complement strand
TTATAAATCAACCTGCTGGTACAGCCCTGCAATCAATACTGAAAATTTTGAGTTCATAAGCCTGATCATTTAAGTTCCATAAAGACTTCTTCTGCTGCCTGAACAGTTTTTTCTATATGCTCAGTAGTGTGCGCAGATGAAATAAAAATAGCCTCAAACTGTGAAGGTGCAAGATATATCCCTTTTTCAAGCATTCCCTTATAATAAGCTGAAAACATATCAAGGTTACATTTTTTTGCATCATCAAAATTATTTACATTACCACTGGTAAAGAATATTCCCAGCATCCCCCCTGCCCTGCTCACAACAACATCTATTCCTGCTTTTTCAGCCGCTTTTTTTAACCCTGATGATAAAAGTTCAGCCTTTTTATTCAAATCATCATAAAACCCGGCTTTTTTCAATTCACCAAGGGTGGCAATACCTCCGGTCATGGCAAGTGGATTTCCTGAAAGAGTTCCTGCCTGATAAATTGGACCTTGTGGAGCTATCTGCTCCATTATTTTACGTTTTCCACCGTATGCTCCCACAGGAAGACCGCCTCCAACAATCTTGCCAAGACATGTAATATCCGGTTTGATTTTATATAAAGACTGAGCACCACCATAAGCAACTCTGAATCCAGTCATCACTTCATCAAACACAAGGAGGCTGTTATTCTCCTTTGTTAAAATCCTTAAAGTTTCCAAAAAGCCTTTTACCGGCAGCACCAGTCCCATGTTTCCGGCAACAGGCTCAACTATTATACATGCAACTTTTTTTCCATGTTCACTCATTACATTTTTTATGCTGTCGATATCATTAAATGGAACAGAAAGAGTATTTGCTGCAACCGATTCTGGCACACCAGGACTGCCGGGAATAGATAGTGTTGCAACACCTGAGCCTGCTTCAATCAAAAAAGTATCAGCATGACCATGATAGCAACCATCAAATTTAACAACCAGATCTCTGCCTGTAACACCCCTTGCAAGACGTGCAGCACTCATTACAGCCTCAGTGCCGGAATTCACCATTCGAATCATTTCAATGGAAGGAACAGCATTAATTATAGCTTCTGCCAACTCAACTTCCAGGCTTACAGGTGCACCAAAACTGATACCGCGATTTAAAACAGATGCAACTGCTTTAATAACAGCAAAATGCCTGTGACCAAGTATCATAGGTCCCCATGAACCTACATAATCTATAAATGAATTACCATCAACATCATAAATCATACATCCATCTGCAGATTCTATAAAAAGAGGATCTGCCCCAACTGATTTACAAGCACGCACAGGGCTGTTTACTCCTCCTGGAATATTTTTTAATGCCCGTTTAAATAAATAATCAGATTTATCACGTTTCATTTCCCCCCCTAACCTTGCCCTTTATTCAAAGAAAATACAAAATTAAATTTAAAAAACAGTATCACAACCAAAAACTATTGAACAGATTAAAAATATACTTGTAATGTATACAAAAATGTGTAGTATAAGCTGCAGAGATACAGCAGTGATAGTTCATTCTGCGATGAAGAGTTCGATTTAAAAGGTAGTTACATGAAAACCATATAATTTTTTGATAGAAATAGCTATCCTTCACTTCAGTCTTCATCTTTTTGCATAGATACTTGAACAGTTATTTAATTTTTCTGAAAAGTTATTCTCGGATCAATCAGGATATAAGCAAAATCTGATAAAATATTTCCTAAAGGCCAAGCACGGATGTTATCGAAAGGATACCCATAAAAACTGGATAGTCTCGTCCAACAATAGCTTCCAGGCTCAAGCGGCCCATTCCGGGGATTTCAAACACCTGTTCGATTATTACAGATCCGGCAAACATTACAGTAAGAATCGAGCCAAAGCCTGTGGCAACAGGAATAAGGGAATTTCTTAAGGCATGTCCCCATATTGCTCTGCTGAAAGTCCCTCCTTTTGCCATGACTGTCCTGATATAATCCTTGCCGATTTCCTCTATCAGAGAATTTTTCATAAGCAATGTCAATACTGCAAAATTACCGGCCATATAACATGTTACCGGCAAAAACATATGAGTAAAAACATCTTTTACCTTATCAAAAAAAGTAAAGTCAGAAAAATTTTCAGAATAAAAACCTGAAACCGGAAAAATATCCAGCATCGAATCTGTCGTGCCGCAAAGCAACATTTTTAAAATCATTCCAAGAGCAAAAGGGGGAATTGCATATCCAGCAAAAACAATAAGGCTCGACGTTATGTCAAATAGCTTATTATGCTGAAGTGCTTTTATTATTCCAAGCGGAATACAAACAAGATAGGAAAGAAAAAAACCTGTAAGTCCAAAAATCAGCGAAACTTTAAAACGTTCCTTTATAAGCTGCCATGCAGTTTTGTTCGGAAATTTATAAGATTCCATTTTCATACCGAGTCTCTCTGTAACAAGCCAGTTCCAATATCTTTTAATAAAAGGCTTATCAAAACCAAAGTGAGCTTCCAATGCTTTACGCTGGCTTTCGGAGATTGACGCACTATCTGCCAGTCTTCCACCTGATTCGGCATTCCCGATACCTTTCATTTGCATTATTATTTGCTCAACCGGTCCACCTGGCACAAACTGTATAATGCCAAAGCATAAAAAAGTAATCCCTATAAATGTAGGGATTACAAGAAGAAGCCGTTTTGTAAAATAATTTATTTGTTCCATTTTATTAAGACCATTAAAAAGTCAGTAATGTCGGCTATGAAATTACAAGAAAAAAAATATGTAAAATTTATTCAATACGCTGCAAAAATAACAGAATCTCCCCTGCGTACGATTCTAACCGGACGCTATTGATTATCAGGGAATGCAAAGATTTCAATCGCAGAAACATATTAAAGGTTCAATAAATAAAATATAAACATACGCAGATATTGAGCAAAAGAATCATTTCCAGATGAACTCAAGTTTATAACGGACATTCCGCACATTTGAGAACGTGTTTTTTGA
>JAUVKE010000117.1 GCA_030592105.1 Desulfobacteraceae bacterium | reverse complement strand
GATATGAAGGCTGTCTGTATCCCTGGTGCCTTTTGAACCTGTAACAGCGGCAAAAACTCCCCCTGAAATAGCAGTATTATTAGCCCGTCCCGGTCGTCCTTTCCCCACCACCAGCACGTCTGCACCTTCCTTTTTTGCTGCGATGGCTGCAAAAAGCCCGGCCCCCCCGCTTCCAACAACTAAAACATCTGTATCGATTATATTTAAGAATTGAGTTTTTTTCATAGGTTATTATGGTTATTATATGTTGCTAAATTATAATATAAATTTGTAAAATGTAAGCATATTATGTTTAATAAATATAATTTCCCAATAAATCAAGATTCTTCATCTATCTGGGGAGCTTGATACTTTATACTCAAGGAAATGCAAATTCATAAAAGCTATAATCACTGATTTGTTGTAACTATAGATGTTCATGTAAATAATTTCAGCGATGGACTGAGCTATAATAAGATTTATTATCTAAACATCAGTCGTGTCCGGTTAGAATCTTGCGTAAGGGAAGTTTAATTGCTTTTGTAGCGTATTGAATAAATTTCGTAGAATTTATTAGTGCAGCGTAGCCAAAAAATTGCGATTGTTTGAGCGAGGCACGAGCGAGTTTCGCAATTTTGGCGGAGCAAACTTAGAAATTCAAGAAATTTATTCGCATGCTACAAAAACAATTAAACTTCCCGTATTTTCTTGCAATTTTCTAACCGGACACTACTGCCTAAACATCTATAAAAAGGAGAAAATATAAATGGATTTTGACTTAACAAAGGAACAGACAGCGCTTCAAAAAGAGGCTCGAAGGTTTGCGTTAAAGGAGATAGAGCCAAAGATAGCTGAAGAGACTTTTAAAAGGGATCTTGCAGAAAAAATGGGGGAGCTCGGTTTATTTGGATGCGCTTTCCCTTTAAAATATGGTGGGTCTGAATTGGGATTTCTGGCTCATTCGGTGGTCTGTGAGGAGATCGCCAGAATCGACTCAGGACTCCGTTCCCTGTTTAATCTGCAGGGGATGACTGTCCCTTATACAATGATGGAATGGGGAACCAAAGAGGTAAGAAAAAAGTATATCAAGGATCTTGTCCTTGCAAAAAGAATCGGATGCACATGCTTTTCAGAACCGAATGCAGGCTCTGATATCGCCGCGATTGAGACTATTATTGAAGATTGCGGAGATCATTATCTGATTAACGGGAATAAAACATGGATTTCAAACGGAACAGTGGCAGATACCGCCATAGTTTATGGAACATTTAACAGGGATCTTAAACATAAAGGTTTATGCGCCGTGGTGGTGGATACTGATCAACCTGGATGGACCACCAGGGAGACGGCAAAACTGGGGGATAAGTCATCACCCATAGCAGAAGTTAATCTCAAGGATGTAAAGGCTCCCAAAGAGAATCTTCTGGGTCAATGGGGAAAAGGGTTTGTAGTAGCAATGACCGCCCTGGACAGGGGGCGTATCAGCGTGGCAAGCGGAGCTGTGGGATTGTCCCAGGCGTGCCTTGATGCTTCAATAGAGTATGCAAATAAAAGGGTTCAGTTTGGAAAACCAATAAGCAGTTTTCAATTAATCAAAGCAACCATAGCTGAGATGGCATCTTTAACAGAATCGGCCAGACTGCTGGTGAGAAGGGGGGCATGGCTTAATGATCAGGGAAAGCCCTTTACCAGGGAGATTGCCATGGGGAAATATATTGCCGGTGAAACCGTGGTTAAAGTGGCTGGAATGGCCATGGAGATTCATGGAGGAATGGGCTATTCCCTGGAAATTCCCATTGAGCGGTATTACAGAGATTCCAAGCTTTATCAAACCGGCGAAGGTGCCGCAAATATTATGCGTCTTCTCATAGGAGACGATTTTCTTGGGCTTAAAAAGGCGAATCGTCAGCGAATTCATGTGCCGAGTCAATATTACAGTATTTAAACAGTAGAGTTCAGTTGAAAAGTTGCAAGAAAAAAAATACGGGAAGTTTAATTCCCGAACTAAATTTTTTCAATCTTTTTTAAGCGCAGAAAAAATTAAAATAACTTGTTTGCTGATCTGATATTTTCCCATGCAGAAACAAAATATTATTAAATTTGATAATGTAACATTCTCCTACTCCAGCGGTGAAACCCTTTTTAAAAGCCTCTCCACGGGATTGAATGGGGGTTCTTTTTATTTGCTTAAAGGGCGTTCAGGGTCAGGCAAGTCGACCCTCTTCAGATTGATGACCAGGCTGGAGGAACCAGGCGGGGGTGAAATTTTTTTTAAAGAAAAACCTTTATCATCATACCATCCCCCTGCCTTAAGGAGATCGATTCTGTATATACAGCAGACCCCCCTTGCCATTGATGCCCCGATTCGGGATAATCTTATTTTTCCATTTTCCTTTAAAAACAATCGGCACATTGCTCCACCCGGGGATAAGAAACTTTTAATGTTTCTTAATAATTTTAGTTTAACAGGAGTAAATCTTGATGCCAATGCTAAAAATTTATCGGTGGGTCAGCTTCAGAGAATCTGTTTTATAAGGGGACTGTTGCTTTCCCCTGAAATAATCCTTTTGGATGAACCGACAAGCGCCCTTGATGATAAAAGCTGCCGGCTGGTGGAAGAGATGGCTGTCCGCTTATGCGTGGATCAGGGATTGACTGTGATAATGGCAAGTCATAAGGGCTTTGAATCAAAAGGGATAAAACATGGAGTCATAGAAATCGTTGATGGCCGGGTAAAGGAAATTTTTCAATAGAACCCTTGGTGATTACCTGGATGCAGCCGTAAAAAAATATCCTGAAAGAATTGAATCGGCTGAAAAACTACCCATGACCCAGGCGACAAGGTCAGAAAAAATCTGCTCAGAAAAGACATATTGCGCAAAATAGAATTTTAATAGGGATTACTACATTTTTCCATTACGCCTGAAATTTATAAAATTTTTACTTGATGGGATCAATATAAATTTTATATATATCTTTTTAGGTAATGCCTGAACAAAAAGGAGAAACAACATGAAAGAAATCTTAGAATTGGATCTGCCTGAAGATTATTTTTATTCAAAAAATCATGAATGGCTTGCCCAGGATGGAGATATTGTAAAAATAGGTATCAATGACTATGCCCAGGATCAATTGGGAGAGATTGTTTTTGTGGAACTCCCTTCTGTGGGTGATCATTTTAATAAAGGAGATGAATTTGGAACCGTTGAATCAGTTAAGGCGGTTTCGGAATTGTACATCCCTGTAAGCGGCGAAGTAACGGCTGTTAACCAGGATCTTGAGGAAACACCGGAGCTTGTGAACAGCAGCCCCTGCGAAAAAGGGTGGATGATTCAGATTTCACCTTCTGATCCTTCCCAGATAAAAGAACTTTTTAAAAAAGATGCGTATATAAAACATCTTAAGGGTATGGATCTATGAGATATTTCCCCCACACACCCGAAGAGATTAAGGAGATGCTCTCCGTTGTTAAGGAGGAAAGTCTGGAAGGATTGTTTTCCATGATCCCAGGGAAATGCCGGATGGAGAAAGATTTTACCATTGACGGCCCCTATACTGAATGGCGCTTAAACAAAGAGATGGATCGCCTTGCCGAAAAAACGATATCTTCCTGCAGTCAAAATTATCTGGGAGCGGGACGGTATTTCCATTATATTCCGGAAACGATCTCTTCACTTATAGGCCGATCCGAATTTTCCACCGCTTATACCCCTTATCAGCCGGAGGTGAGCCAGGGAACCCTCCAGGCAATTTATGAATACCAGACCCTCATTACAAAACTGCTGGGGATGGATATTTCCAATGCCTCCCTGTACGACGGAGCATCTGCCCTTGCCGAGGCATTACTGATGTCCGTCAGGATTAAGAAGAGAAAGACCATTGCGATATCTAAACTGGTTCACCCTCTCTACAGGGAGGTTGTATCCACATACCTTGCTCCAGCAGATTGTCAAATCATTGAATTGCCATATCAAAAAAATGGTCTCACCGATATCCGCACAATAGGGGATATTGATGATCTGGGAGCCGTGGTAATTCAGTCACCCAATTTTTTCGGATGCATCGAAAACCTGGAAGATGTCCCAAAACAGATTGATGGCGCAAAAACTATTTTTATAGCCTGTTTCACCGAGGCGATTGCATTTGGTCTTTTAAAACCCCCTGGAGACCAGGGGGCGGATATTGTCTGCGGGGAAGGCCAGAGTCTCGGCATACCACTTTCCTTTGGCGGACCTGGCCTCGGGATATTGACATGCCGACGGGATTATCTTAGAAGCATTCCAGGACGACTTGTGGGCAAAACAGAGGACAAAGATGGTAAAACCGGATTTGTTTTAACCCTGGCCACCCGGGAACAGCACATCCGAAGGGGTAAAGCGACCTCTAATATATGTACTAACAGCAGCCTTTGTGCTCTTCGGGCTTTGATCTACATGACTTCGGTGGGTGGAACGGGAATAAAGGAACTCGCCTTGCTGAATCATGATAAAGCAGAATATCTGAAAAAGGGACTGGAGCAAAAAGGTGTTATTGTCCCCTTTTCATCACCCACTTTTAATGAATTTGTGGTAAGGTTTGAAAATGGGTTTGAGAAGAAATATAAAAAACTGATCCAGGAAAAAATCGTTGCCGGCATCCCCCTTTCAAATTTTTTCCAGGAACTAAAGGAACATTATCTCCTCTGCGTAACAGAATGCAAAACCAGGCAGGAGATGGATGAATTTATAGAAAAGGTGACAAAATGACCAAGGTTGCAGGAACAACCGGTTTGATTTTTTGTGAACCGTTAATTTGGGAAGTTGGCAAGAAGGGGAGAATTGGATATTCCATGCCGGAAAAGGATGTTCCCCGATCTCCACTAAAAAAAGGTCTGACCCGGGATGACCCTGGCCTCCCGGATCTAAGTGAGGTTGATGTAATCCGGCATTTTACACGGCTGTCCCAGTGGAATTTTGGTGTTGACAGCGGAATGTATCCCCTTGGCTCCTGCACCATGAAATATAATCCTAAAACCAATGAACGTCAGGCCTCTCTCCCAGGTTTTTCAGGGGCGCACCCTCTTCTCCCTGAAGAGAATGCCCAGGGAATTCTGGAATTAATCTTTCTTTTGGAAAAATTTCTTAAAAATATCACAGGGATGGATGCTGTTACACTTCAACCCGCTGCCGGAGCCCAGGGTGAGCTCTGCGGAATGCTCATCTTCCGTGCCTTCCATAAAATGCAGAACTCCCCCAGATCCAAAATTATTATACCGGATACAGCCCACGGAACAAACCCTTCCAGCGCGGCTTTGTGCGGGTACACCACTGTTCCTGTTAAAACCGGTGATCTGGGGATTTTGACCCCTGAGGCTGTGGCTGCTGTCATGGACAAAGATACCGCAGGGATCATGATTACCAACCCCAATACCCTTGGCCTTTTTGAAGAAAATATCCAGGGGATCTCACAAATCATCCATGATAAAGGGGGGCTGGTATACGGAGACGGTGCAAACATGAATGCGGTGATGGGTATTGTGGACATGAAGGCCTGCGGAATCGATCTGCTTCACCTGAACCTTCACAAGACTTTCTCAACTCCCCATGGTGGAGGAGGCCCTGGGGCAGGGCCTGTATCTGTTCAAAAGCACCTGGAACCCTTTCTTCCGGTTCCCCGGGTGATTCGGGAGGGTGGGATATATTCCCTGGGAGATGATTTTCCGGATTCCATTGGAAAACTTCATACTTTTTTCGGAAATGTGGGGATTATGATTCGGGCTGTCAGCTATATCCTTAGTCTGGGCAGGGAAAATTTACAAAAAGCAAGCCAGCTGGCCGTATTAAATGCAAATTATATTAAGGAAAGGCTTAAACAAAAATTCCATCTTCCCTATGACCGCAGATGCATGCACGAATGTGTATTTTCCGACAAGTTCCAGCAGGTAAATAAAATCAGTACACTTGATATGGCAAAACGTCTCATCGATTTTGGATTTCACCCCCCTACAACCTACTTTCCCCTGGTTGTCAAAGGCGCCATAATGGTGGAACCCACAGAAACCGAATCCAAGGGAGAAATCGACCGCTTTATAATGGCCATGAAGAAAATTGCAGAAGAAGCGATCACTTCCCCTGATTTACTCAGAGATGCCCCTGAAAAATGCAAGGTCAAACGCCTGGATGAAGTTGGCGCTGCCAGAAAACCATGTTTATCAGGTTGAGGAAATGGAATTCAACGGGCATGACCAATAAAAAGAATTTTACCCCATGGTATTTTATAAATTTTCCCCTGATGGAATATTCGAAATCGAGTCTCCTTCAAAAACGGATTGTTTCCAGCCTGAGCAAGGGCTCTGCCCATAAAAACTTTGTGCTGTGGGGGCAGCATCCTCCGGTATTTACCCTGGGCCGTCATGGAGGTATAAAAAATCTAAAGGTATCGGAATCCTTTTTAAAGGAAAAAGGGGTTCAGCTGTTTTCCTCAGAGCGGGGTGGGGACATAACCTACCACGGCCCAGGGCAGCTTGTGGTCTATCCTGTTTTCTCCCTTCACAAAAAAAGGCTTGATGTTCGGCAATATATCCATAATCTGGAAGAGGTCATGATTCAGACCGCAGCAGAATTCAAAATTGAGATAAAAAGGAACCGGAAAAACAGGGGCGTATGGTGCGAAAACAGGAAGATGGGGAGTGTGGGAATTGCTATCCGCCGCGGGATCTCCTTTCACGGATTTTCCATAAATGTAAATCTATCCCTGGAACCATTTAGGTGGATCAACCCCTGCGGCATGGAGGGTGTTGCTGTAACATCCATGGAAAAGGAAACCCGCAACAGGGTAAATGAAGAGGATGTTCAAAAATTGCTTCAAAAGTATTTTGCAGCGCTTTTTCATATAGAGCCGATTTACAGCTCACTTTCCCAATTGGAGGAGCTTCTTACCCCCCCCTCCGGCCTTATGCCAAATTTTAAAATCGGGTGATTATCTGAAATGTAACAATGCAATTCAAGCCATTTTGCCCTCTTTGATTAAAACCAGAACTTTTTCTTTTTCAATTTCGAGAATATCCGAAATTTGATCAGAGGTCATTCCTTTTTGATACATTTTAAGAATGTTATTCTTTAAGTTTTTTTGAACACCTTTCTGGATGCCTTCCTGAATACCTTCCTGGATACCCTGCTGGACACCCTGCTGGATACCCTGCTGGATACCTTGCTGGATACCTTTATCCCGTATATATTGTGCCAACATAGCTGTCTCCTTATGCTCTGTTATCTCATGATACAGTTTATCCCGTTCATTTTCACTGATCCCCGCATAAATATCAATAAAATCAATATATTTATCAAACATCATATGAGATGCCAAATCATAAAGTCCTTTATATGCCTGAGTTATCACCTCAATTCGTTCATCATGGTTATAATCCATTTTGGGGAGCAGAATTTTAACAACAGGATTATTGGAATCGTAATAATCACGTGCCTTAAAGTCAAATAATTTAACAAATACAT
>JAUVKE010000274.1 GCA_030592105.1 Desulfobacteraceae bacterium | reverse complement strand
TTTTATAATATTTCAGCGGCAAAGTACAAAGAATTTCTGGCAAACGGGGCAGAAAAAGCTGAAAAGCTGGCTCTGCTTCAAGGCAAGCTAAAAAATAAATGGGAAAATATACGTCTCGAATTACCTGTAAGAGATGCTGACGGGCCATTTCGTGTTGGTGATACTTTTAATGTAACAGTTATTGTGCATCTCGGAGAGATTACGCCGGATGACATAGAAGTAGAACTTTTTTTTGGAGGGCTTAAGCGCAGAGGTTTGCTTTCAGATCAAAAAAATATACCAATGATGGCGATGAAAGATTATAAAGACGGAAGATATCTTTATGGGTGCACTTTAGATTGTAACGCATCCGGTCGTTATGGATTTACCGCACGCATACTTCCAAAAGGAGATAAATTAATGCGGTTTACTCCCAGCTTGCTTACCTGGGCATAATTTTTTTAAATTTTTGACAAGCGTACTATTAATATGCTTTTTTGCGTTATCGGTTGTCGGCGTATTATAATACGCCTTCCTTCCTCTGGCCTTGTGCCAATTTTTTAAATGGGTCATTATGTGACAATCTTTTTTTTAAAAGGGCTTTGAGTAAATGTCGCTAAACTATAAATCTCCCCGTATTCTCATAGTAACACCTGAAGTTACATTTTTACCTAAGGGGATGGGCAATATAGCAAATTCACTTACTGCAAAGGCAGGTGGCCTGGCAGATGTTTCGGCTGCGCTTATAAGCACTCTTTTTGGACTTGGAGCAGATGTTCACGTGGCAATTCCTGATTACAGATCTATTTTTAAGAGTAAACAGCTTGATTCTATATTTGGCAGATCACGAAGTATCATAAGTAAAAACATTCCTGACAGCAGAATTCATCTTGCTCAGGACAGGGTTTTTTATTATATGAATCATGTCTACTCATCATACAAGTGGGAAAATATAAAAATTGCACTGGCTTTTCAAAGAGAGGTTATAAATAATATTGTTCCAAATGTGAAGCCGGATCTTATACATTGTAATGACTGGATGACCGGTCTTATTCCGGCAATGGCAAGAGGAATGGGCATTCCGTGCTTATTTACAATACATAATATTTATACTGTTAAAGAGAGTATGGCATATATTGAAGACAGAGGAATAGATGCGGCCGCCTTTTGGAAGCAACTTTATTTTGAACATTCACCATATAATTATGAAGAGTCCAGGGAATATAATAAGATTGATTTTCTTGTAAGCGGAGTTTTTGCAGCTCATTTTGTTAATACAGTGAGCGATCAATTTTTAATTGAAATAGTAGATAAAAAGCATGATTTTATAAAAGAGTCTTTGCAAAATGAACTTGCTGCCAAATATTATGCAAAATGTGCTATCGGTATTTTAAATTCACCTGATTCTTCATTTGATCCTGCAACAGATGTTGCGCTCGCAAAAAAATTCACTTCACGAAATCATGTTTCCGGTAAAAGGGAAAATAAACTTTTTTTACAAAAAGCATTAGGACTTATTGCAAAAGAGAATGCCCCTGTTTTTTTCTGGCCATCCCGTCTTGACAGAATTCAAAAAGGGTGTCAGCTCCTTATTGAGATTATCTATAATGTTGTTTCATATTACTGGGAACAAACACTTCAAATAGTATTTGTGGCAAATGGTGATTATCAACAAAATTTCAGAGATGTTGTGCGACAGTTTAATCTGGATGACAGGGTCGCTGTTGCTGATTTTAATGAAAAGCTTGCCAGAGTTGGATATGCCGGTTCAGATTTTATAATTATGCCATCAATGTTTGAACCTTGCGGCCTTCCACAGATGATTTGTCAAAAATATGGTTCCCTCCCTGTTGCCAGGGATACCGGAGGACTGCATGATACTATTGAGCATCTGGATGTACCAAATAACAAAGGGAATGGATTTTTGTTTGAGACATACGATTCCAACGGTCTTTTTTGGGCAATTAGCCAGGCAATGGATTTTTATAAACTGCCTGAAAAAATAAAAAATCGCCATATAAAACGAATTATGCAGCAAAGCAGTGCAAATTTTAACCATTCAGTTACAGCTGATAAATATATTAAGTTGTATGAAAAAATGTTGAAAAGGCCTTTTTTAAATTATTAATGTCTGTTTTTAACTTTTAATCATAGGGATCATTTGTTGATGGAAATACCAGCTACTTTATCTAAAGTATTAGAATTAATGTTAGAAAAAGATCCTTATCTTGCTCCTTATAAAAAGATTATAAAGCGACGAATATTACGTCTGCAAAGTAAGAAGCAGGAGCTTATTTTACAAGATGGTTCTCTTAAAGATTTCGCATCCGGGTATAAATATTTCGGTCTTCATTTTACAAATAATGAATGGGTTTTCAGGGAATGGGCTCCTAATGCAGATAAAATTTATATTATTGGAGATGTAACCGGCTGGCAGCGGAAAAGTAATTTTTTACTTAAACGAATAAATGATAACGGTGTTTGGGAAATCCGATTGCCCGAAAAAACATTTAAGCATGGAGATCTGTATCGCCTTTGGATCTGCTGGGATGGAGGCGAAGGAGATCGTATTCCATCATATGCCAGTCGTGTTGTGCAGGATTCTGTGACCATGATATTCAATGCTCAAATATATAAACCTGATATGCCTTTTCAATGGAAAAACTCTGATTTTAATAATAGTTCTGACCCTCCTTTTATTTATGAAGCACACATTGGAATGGCTCAGGAGGAAGCACGAGTTGGTTCATATCTGGAGTTCAAAGAAAAAACTCTGCCGCGAATTATTAAATCAGGATATAATGTACTTCAGCTAATGGCCATCCAGGAGCATCCTTATTATGCCTCTTTTGGATACCATGTATCAAATTTTTTTGCGGCTTCTTCCAGGTTCGGAACTCCTGATGAATTAAAGGAACTTATTGATGCTGCTCATCAGGCAGGGATTGCGGTTATAATGGATATTATTCATTCCCATGCCGTAAATAATCAGATATAAGGTCTAAGCTGTTTTGACGGAACTCTATATCAGTATTTTCATGATGGCTCCAGGGGAATGCATTCTGCCTGGGATTCAAGATGTTTTGATTATGGCAAAAACAGCGTTATTCATTTTCTTTTGTCAAATTGCAGGTTCTGGCTCGAAGAGTATAGACTTGACGGTTTCAGGTTCGATGGAATCACCAGTATGCTCTATCTTCACCATGGACTTGAAAAGTCCTTTAGATCTTATGAGGATTATTTTGATCATAGCGTGGATGAAGATGCACTTACATATCTCGCCCTTGCAAATATGCTGATTCATGAGGTTAGGCCGGATGCATTTACTATAGCAGAAGACATAAGCGGAATGCCTGGCCTTGCAGCACCTGTTCATGAGGGAGGCACAGGATTTGATTTTAGACTTGCGATGGGAGTTCCTGATTACTGGATAAAGCTTGTTAAGGAGATTCATGATGAAGATTGGCCAATAAATCATATATGGTATGAGCTTAACAATCGGAGAGTAAATGAAAAAACTATCAGTTACGTGGAATCACACGATCAGGCTCTTGTGGGTGACAAAACCCTGATTTTCAGGATGATAGATTCAGGAATGTATAATGGCATGAATGTTGACACGGATTCTATGCGTGTTGATAGAGGAATGGCTTTACACAAAATTATCAGATTGATCACTCTTGCAACTGCAGGAAATGGTTATTTAAATTTCATGGGGAATGAATTCGGTCACCCTGAATGGATAGATTTTCCCAGACAGGGAAACGGCTGGTCATATCACTATGCCAGACGTCAATGGCATCTTATGGATAGCAAGAATCTTCAATACAGATTTCTTGCCTGTTTTGATCGGGATATAATAGCACTTGCCAGGCGGTATCGTATACTTGATGCTTCCTGGCCAGATCTTTTGTATGAACATTGCGATAATATGATAATTGCATTTTTCAGAGGCAGGCTTCTTTTTGTATTCAATTTTCATCATACAGCTTCTTATGCGAATTATAAATTTATTGCTCCAGGCGGGCGTTATTCCATGAT
>JAUVKE010000221.1 GCA_030592105.1 Desulfobacteraceae bacterium | reverse complement strand
GCAACAGGTATGATCTGATTATAAACAGCAAAATATTTTCAGCAATTTCATTTTATTTTATTTTTTGACAATAAACGAAAACTATGAATATTTAAATAGTAATGTCCGGTTAGAAAGTTGCAAAAAAGAAAATAAGGGGGGTCTAACCGGACGCTACTGTAAAATAGTTGGATAATGGGTACCTTGTGCCTTTTCGCCAGATTACGATGTAGCTGCGAAAATGAAAAATGAAAAACCTGAACATCGAGTATCAGCATTCCATGAAAAAATTTTATCGTACATTTGTATTATTTGTAACAGTTGTCTTCCTTGCTGACCTTGCTGTTCCTGATGCTGCATATTCCATCTCCATTGCTAAAGAGGAAGAAATGGGGCGGGAGTTCATGAGAGCCATCTCTAAACAGTCTATTTTTATCAAGGATAAGATAATTGTTAAATACCTGGAACAAGTGGGTCAAAAAATTATTCAAGCCCTTCCTGTTCAACCTTTTGTATATGATTTTCATATTATAAAAGATAATACATACAATGCTTTTGCAGTACCAGGCGGACATGTTTTTATTAACAGCGGATTGTTTGCGGCAATGGATAGCGAGGAAGAACTTGCAGGGATTTTTGCCCATGAAATTGCCCATGTCATGTGTCGTCATATATCGAAAAGATTTGAGTCATCATCAAAAATAGGGATCGCCACACTTGTGGGGGTTGCTGCTGGAATTCTCCTTGGAGTTGCCGGAGCAGGGGAAGCGGCAAATGCTTTAACAATAGGGAGTCTTGCTGCAGGCCAGCAGGCTGCCCTTGCGTACAGCCGCGAAGATGAAAGGCAGGCAGATCAGATAGGGTTAAAATCTCTTTTCGAGGCTGGATACAGTGCCCAGGGGTTGTTGACTATTCTTAAAAAAATACGAAATAAAGAGTGGTTTAGCGCTGGCAATATACCTCCCTATCTGATGACCCATCCTGCCGTAAAAGAGCGGATAATTTACCTTGGTTCCCTGCTCCAAAAAACTGCTTCTGTAAATCCCTTGCCCCAAAAAACAGTTCGCCTCGATTTTGACCGTGCCCATGCCAGGCTTTTAATACTTTATGGAAAGAAAGAAGAGACTTTGAAAAAATTTAAAGCTCTGGCTCTGCTGGAAAATTCAGATGCTTCGGCTCATTATCGCTATGGCCTGGTTTTGGCCAGAACAGGTAAAAAAAAGGATGCAATCCTTCAGTTCAAAGCGGCACTTGTCAAAAAAGCTTTTGATTCAAATATACTGCGAGACCTTGGGATCAGTTATTTTTATACGGGGGCGTATGCAAAAGCATTAAAAACATTGGAAAGTTCTGTTAGTATTGATTCTACGGACTGGGAATCCCGTTTATATCTTGGACGTACACTAATGGCTCTGGGAAAAACACAAAATGCCATATCAATCTTTGAGGCACTTGAGGCTAAACACCCTGGTAATCATACGCTGTTTTACTACATGGGAAAAGCCTGCGGCATACAAAAAGAAACAGGAAAAGCCCATTATTATCTCGGCCTATATTACACCGAAGAAAAAGATTTTAATAATGCTGTTTTCCATTTAAAAAAAGCCAAACAACACCTGAAAGAAGAGAAAAAACTGAAAATTATTGATAAAATATTAAAAAAAATTGCCAGGGAAAAAAGAGAAAAACCTAAGAAATAATTCAGAATAGGTATTTATATAGATCGTCACATAAATAATTTCAGCAATAGACTGAGCTATAATAAAATTTAAAAACCTCTGGAACTCGCTGCGCTCAAACAGCCAGAGTTTTTTAAATTTCACCATAGCTCAGTTTCGCCACCTGGCTTTATGAAATTTATTACCTGAACATCTATAGTGAACGGTTGCTCTCCTTTTGTAATTTGTTGAGATTATACCTGCTGCCGTACATATTAGCTGAATAATTACGTTGATTTTTTTATTCGGGCCATTATTTTATGGTAAAGTTTCAGGTGCTATAAAAAGTTGACATGCTAGTTTAATTAATGTAACAAATGTTAGATAACATTATTTTGGTCTATTCTGGAATGCGGAATAATTATATTTTCCTTATCCCATGGGGTAATAATGTTATGTTTTACGGATCAAGATGTTATGTAACGCTTCTTAAGATGATTAATTTGACAGGCAGAGCCGGAAAAACTTGAGAGTTTTTATTGATAACGGAGTGAAATTAATTGTTCGGAAATTTATATAAGACGTTCTATGAAACTTTCGTAGTGATCTGTTCTTTTTATGAATCAATTTTTTCTCGTTGTTTAATTTCTGAGGAGGTGACCTAAAGTGGTTGATAAAAGTATTGTAGGAAAAAAATTTCCTGAATCATCTTTTGAGGTTGAAAAAGGAAAAATTAAAGAGTTTGCCAGGGCGATAGGGGATTCTAACCCATTGTACTATGATGAAGATGCAGCTAAAAGTGAGGGATATGAAAGCCTTGCTCTTCCTCCGACTTTTGGGACGGTCTTTTCTTTGTCAGGGGATACCAGTCTCTTAGATATGCTGACAGAGTTGAACATAGATATTGCCAAAGTTTTGCATGGTGGCCAGGAGTATATTTTTATAAATCCCATTAATCCGGGTGATACAGTAACAGGGCAAACAGCTATTACAGGGGTTATAGACAAGGGAAAAATGGATCTGGTTATAATGGAAACGGATTATGTGAATCAGAATGGCATTCCTGTTTTAAAAGATACTAGCACAATTGTGGTACGCAGGTAGAGGCTTGATTTTCAGACATACGATTTTTGGATTTTTTATGATCATACGGGGCTGATTGATTTATCTGTATGCGGGCTGCGTCTATATTTATCGGGGATTCCGCTGATTTGATCTAAAAAATCTGCTAATTATGTGTTAATGGATAGTAACTTTAAAGAAAAAAAGGAGTTGAAATGGCGCAGGCTAAACTTTATTTTGAAGATGTGTCTGAGGGTTCAGAATTGCCAACGCTTGTAAAAGATCCGATTAATGAAACACAACTGGTCAGATATGCAGGCGCATCAGGAGATTTTAATCCTATTCATACGGTTCATAACTTTGCGATAAAAGCAGGGTTTAAAGACGGAGTTATCGGACATGGTATGTTGAGCATGGGATTTGCCGGACAGTTTATTACAGATTGGATTGGGGTTAAAACTCTTAAAAAGATAGCTGTCCAGTTCAGAGCTGTAAGCAAACCTAAGGATATTATTACTATTAAGGGTTCCGTAACAAAAAAGTATACAGATGGTGGAAAAAATCTGGTCGATTGTCAGTATCTTGCTACTAACCAGAATGGTGATAAGATCATAATCGGGAGCGCAACAGCGGAACTTCCTTTAAAAAATTAAATATCACAGGGCATATGGCATATGGAATATATTCATCAACCAATTGGTGAAGATAATAAAATAAATACAATTTCAGGTTATTACACCGTTGATGACGAAAAACTGATAAAATATCAGGGAAAAGATATCCTCTGTGTTATAGGTCTTGGAATAATTGACTCATCATGCTGTGGTGTTGGTGGGTGCAGGTATGCCATGGTGCCAGGGTATGTTCTCCATTGGAAAAAGAAGACTATAGAAGGTCAATATGTTTCTGAAGTGGACCCTGTTTCCGATGAAAAGGCAAAAATTGCTATTAAAAAGATACTTATGGAAGAAGAGGTTGTAACACAAATCAATTTCTGGTAATGGGATTCACTTTTTCATTAATGTTCTGAGGAGGTAAAAGATGGTAGGTATTGTTTCATACGGCGCTTATATTCCAAAATACAGGATAGACCGTAAACTTGTTTATAAGGCAATGGGGTGGTTGAACCCGGCCACTTTTATGCGCGGAGAAAAAGCCGTTGCAAATTTTGATGAAGATAGCCTGACCATGGGCGTTGCAGCAGGTTTTGATTGTATTGACGGGCTTGATAGGGCAAAAATAGATGGTCTCTATTTTGCCACTACAACCGCTTCTTATACGGAAAGACTCGGTTCCCAGATAATGGCCGCAGCTTTTGATTTAAATACTGACATCCGTGTTGCTGATCTCACCGATTCAACCAAGGCTACAACCATTGCCATGCTCACGGCCATTGATGCGGTTAAATCAGGAAGTTCAAAAAATACACTGATATGTGCGGGAGATTGCCGTATTCCAAGACCTGGAAGTTCCCAGGAAGAGCTTTATGGAGATGGCGCAGGTTCTGTTTTGATTGGTGAAGATAATGTCATTGCAAAATTTCTTGGTTCGTCCACCCTTTCACACGATTTTGTAAGTCACTGGAGGGGACAGAATGATAAATTTGATAATCAGTGGGAAGACAGATTTATTCGTGACGTGGGATATAAAAAATTTCTTGTTGAATCAATTTCAGGGGCATTGAAAAACTGCAATCTTGAAGCCAAGGATGTTGCCAAAGTTGCTTATCCGTGCCTTTATGCCGGTGACCACAAGGGAATTGCAAGAAAACTTGGATTGACTCCCGAGCAGGTTCAGGATCCCTTGATTGGAAATGTTGGGTACACAGGTGCAGGTACTCCCCTTATGCTCCTTGTTGCTGCTTTAGAAGATGCAAATCCTGGGGATAAAATTGTTGTAGCCAGTTTTGGTCAGGGTAGTGATGCGTTGGTATTTGAGGTCACAGATGCCATAAACGCTATTAAAGGGACGAAAAAAGG
>JAUVKE010000231.1 GCA_030592105.1 Desulfobacteraceae bacterium | reverse complement strand
TGCCGCCGATCTCTCCTACCATGGCAATCCCTTTGGTCTCAGGATCTTTTTCAAAAGCAGTGAGACAATCAATAAAATTTGTACCGTTTACAGGGTCTCCACCGATCCCTATGCAGGTTGTCTGGCCTATCCCTTTTAATGTTAACTGATGTACAACCTCATATGTGAGTGTTCCTGAGCGGGAAACTACTCCTATGGGGCCGCCGGGTTTATGAATTACAGCCGGCATTATCCCTATTTTGCATTCACCAGGTGTTATTATGCCAGGGCAGTTTGGTCCTATTAATCTTGAATCTGTTTTTGTTAAATAATTTTTAACCTTCATCATATCTAAAACCGGAATTCCTTCGGTAATAGTGATTATGATATCAATTCCCGCATCTGCTGCTTCCATAATTGCGTCTGCTGCAAACGGAGGCGGAACAAAGATCATGCTGCAATTTGCACCTGTTTTATCAACAGCTTTTTTAACAGTATTATAGATGGTCACATCATCCATTTTCTGACCTTCCTTGCCAGGAGTTACACCTGCCACAACATTTGTGCCATACCCGACACATTGCTGTGTGTGAAACTTCCCTTCTTTGCCAGTTATTCCCTGAACAACGAGACGTGTCTCTTTATTAACAAATATGCTCACGATTATATCCTTTTTATGATAATGTTCATCCTAAGCGTTTGCAAATGCTGCGATTTTTTGTGCAGCATCTTTAATGTCTTTTGCTGTGGTCAGGGTTAAACCTGAGTCTGCAAGTATTTTTCGTCCTTTTTCAACATTGGTTCCTTCCATCCGAACAACAACCGGAATATTCAGCCCTGTTTTTCTGGCAGCCTGAACAACTCCTTTTGCAAGAATATCACAACGCAATATTCCTCCAAAAATGTTAATGAGAATCCCCTTGACGTTTTTATCGCTAAGCAGAATCTTAAAGCCGTTTTCCACCATCTCAGCATCTGCTCCGCCCCCTACATCAAGAAAATTAGCTGGTTTTGCTCCGGCAAGTTTTATTATATCCATTGTAGCCATGGCGAGTCCTGCACCGTTAACCATGTTACCCACGTTACCTTCGCCACCTAAGTTGATATAATTCAAGTTGTATTTCGAAGCTTGAATTTCAAGCGGGTCTTCTTCGTTCAGATCACGGTATTCAAGAATATCCTTATGCCGGTAAAGAGAATTTGAATCTATATCTACCTTTGCATCAAGAGCAACAACAGTTTCATCTGCTGTGAGTACCAGCGGATTTATCTCAAGCAGTGAGCAATCATAATCTGTAAAGAGATTATACAGATTTTTAAGCATTCCCGAAAACTGTTTGACCACAGGATCCGGAATATTCAAAGCAAATGTGACTGCTCTGCAATGATAAGGTTGAATTCCCAAAAGAGGATCTATATAAACCTTGATAATTTTTTCAGGAGTTTTATCAGCTACTTCTTCAATATCCATTCCTCCGGCTTCACTTGCCATAATTACATTTTTGGCTGTTTCCCTGTCCGGAACAATACTTAAGTAGAGCTCTTTTTTTATATTAAGCCCCTGCTCCACGAGTACCTTTTTAACCAGCCTTCCTTCAGGCCCGGTCTGGTGTGTAACAAGGGTCATTCCAATAATTTCTGCTGCTGCTGTTTCGACTTCTTTGATTGATCCGGCAAGTTTTACTCCTCCGCCTTTTCCACGGCCTCCGGCATGAATCTGAGCTTTAATAATAACAGGATAACTTCCCAGTTTTGCAGCAGCTGTTTTTGTTTCCTCCAGATTAAATGCCACATTCCCTTCAGGGATTGGGACATTATATTTTTTGAACAGTTCTTTTGCCTGGTACTCATGTATTTTCATAATATTAAAGTTCTCACCTTATTTTATCCTATTACACACAAAATATCACCCTTTGCCACATTATCTCCCACTTTGCATGTTATCTCTTTTATGACTCCGCCGGCAGGAGATGGAAGTGAATTTTCCATTTTCATGGCTTCAAGAATCATAAGGGTCTCTCCGGCTTCTATGGTGTCACCCACTTTCTTTTCTATGTTAACTATTAAACCTGGCATGGGAGCATTAAGCTGTGTTCCCTCTGCTGTTGCTGCGGCAGGTTTTGATTTTGCAGCGACTGGTTCCTGCTTTTGTGGAGCCTGAACAGCCGGCGGCTGAACAGCATGCTGCACAGGATATGCTCCGGTTATAACAGGAGTTCCTCCTGGCTCGTCAACCTGAACTTCAAAAAATTCGTCTTCCATAAAAACATTAAATGTACGAGTGTTAACACTTTTTTGTGGAATATCTTTTTTAACTTTTTCAACAAGTTGTCCAGCTTTTGCCTTTTTAATAAGTTGCAGTTCCGCTTTTACATCCTCCATTGTTTTTGCTTTAACTTCTTCAGGAGGTTCTTCTTTGCCGTATTTCCATTTTAAAAATTTCTTTCCTGTAACAGGATAAATAGCGTAAAGAATAAGGTCATCTTCATCTGCAGCAAGACTTCCTATCTCCTGTTTTGCTTTTTCAAGTTCAGGCTCCAGTACCTCTGCCGGTCTGCATGTAATAGGTTCTTCCCCTCTTGGATATCCCTTTAAAGCCTTTTTTTGAACTTCAGGATCTATTGGAACTGCGGTTTTTCCATAAAGTCCATAGCAAAGATCTTTTACCTGACCAGTTATCATCTTGTAGCGTTCATTCTCATCGTCAAACAGAACATTATTAACAGTCTGAACACCTACTATCTGACTTGTAGGAGTTACAAGCGGAATCTGTCCCAATTCTTTTCTTACCCTGGGAAGTTCTTCAAACACTTTGTCTAATTTGTCGAGTGCATCCATTTCACTTAACTGGTTAACAAGATTCGAAAGCATTCCGCCTGGTGTCTGGTGAAGAAGAACGTTAATATCTATAATAGAGAGCTTGGTTTCATTCAGAATATGCCTGTATTTAGGCACAATCTCTCTTTCCAGTATTTCATTAATTTCAGCAAGCTGCTTTATATCAAACCCAGTATCTCTGCTTGTTCCTAAAAGAGTCATGACAAGTGGTTCAATAGCCGGGTGAGATGTCCTGTAAGCGTATGGAGACATGCAAGTATCCAAAATATCTACGCCAGCTTCAACAGCCTTTAAATGTGACATGGATGCAAGCCCTGATGTAAAATGGCTGTGGAGGTGAACAGGGACAGATACAGTCTCTTTTAAGGCCTTGATAACAGCGAATGCATCATAGGGAGCTATAAGACCAGCCATATCTTTTATGCATATACTGTCCGCCCCCATTTTTTCAAGGTCTTTTGCCTTGCTTATATAATATTCAAGATTATAAACATCACCTCCAAGACGAGGTTCTGTCATGCTGTAGCAGATACAGCCCTGAAAATGTTTACCAAACTCTTTGATTACCGGAACAACAGTTTCAAAATTCCTATAATCATTTAAGGCATCAAAGGTTCTGAAAATATCCATCCCGTTTTCAGCTGCTCTTTCAACAAATGCACGTGCGAGGTCATCTGCGTAATTTCTGTACCCAACCAGATTTTGGGCCCTTAAAAGCATGGAAAAGGGCGTTTTTTTAAAATACCTTTTTAGTGTTCTGATTCTCTCCCATGGGTCTTCATTCAAAAAACGGTGCATTGTGTCAAATGTTGCTCCTCCCCATGTTTCCACAGCCCAGAAGCCAATCGCATCCATCAGTTCTGCTACGGGAATCATATCTTCTGTTCTTCCTCTTGTGGCGAACAGTGATTGATGGCCGTCGCGCAGCGTAAGATCCATGATCTTTACCGGATTTTTTGCTTTTACTCTGTTTTTGTTATACTCTATCTTTTCGAATTCTACCTGATTATGTGCATCCATAAAATCTACTCCTGAATAAATAATTTACTTAAACCCGTGAAATGCTTTAATCTGCATAAGGTTGCGCATCTGCATCATAGATATTCTGCCGTTTATGCCCCACATTTTTACTGTAGATAAAAGTCCATCATGAGACTGTTTTGCAGCAATTACAGAATTTGCAGCCTGTACCTGATCTTCCTCATTTTTTATATAATTTACAACCGCTGATATTGCAGCAATCATTTTTTTATTTTTTCCCATTAAACCTCCCACACATTATCTTTACATGGGGATATTCCCATGTTTTTTAGCTGGTCTTGTTTCACGTTTTGTGGACATTACTTCCAGAGCATCAATCAAATGCTCCCTTGTTTCGCCTGGTATAATAATTGCATCAATATGACCGCTTGCTGCAGCGCAGTACGGATTTGAAAAAAGATCATTATATTCATTTATTTTTTGAGTTCGCATTGCTTCGGGGTCATCTGCGTTTTTAATCTCCTTTGCATGAATTACATTAGCAGCTCCGGATGCACCCATAACAGCTATTTCAGCAGTCGGCCATGCAAAAACCAGATCTGCTCCCTGATGTATGGAGCACATGGCTAGATACGACCCTCCGTAGTCTTTCCTGGTTACAAGAAGAAGTTTTGGAACTGTTGCTTCAGAATA
>JAUVKE010000507.1 GCA_030592105.1 Desulfobacteraceae bacterium | reverse complement strand
GAAAGGATCATTCATGGTTTTATGGTGAACCATCCAACCTTCACTGGGTGGATAATTTCCATACCGCCTATGTGCTCGACTCCATCAAGCATTATATCCAAAGCACAGGTGATACAAGGCACGAGAACCGTTTGGAAGCAGGATATAATTAGATGCTAATCCGGAGCTGTTTTTAGCCAAATTCGGGCGTAAGAATATTCTTTATTATTCGCAGGTATTGCTGGAGAAAATGACTTTCAGGTTTTCAGATGCTATAATGTCCACCAACGAAACCTATAAAAAAATCGCAATTGACAGAGGCTGCAGAACTCCTGAAGATGTTTTTGTGGTTAGAAACGGGCCTGATTTGGATAAATTCAAACCGGTTAATCCTCTGCCTGAATTAAAACATGGTAAAAAATTTCTTGTGGGATATGTCGGCACCATAAGTGTTCAGGAAGGACTGGATATCCTTCTTAAAGTTGCCCTGTTAATCAAAAAAACGGGCCGCAGGGACATCCATTTTACCTGTGTCGGCGGAGGACCGGGACTAAAAGAGATTGAAGAGATGAAAAGTCAGATGGAGATTGATGACATGTTCAATTTTACAGGAAGAATCCCGGACAAGGAACTGCTGGAGATTCTCTCTACGGCCGATGTATGCGTTAATCCTGACAGACCCAATGGAATGAATGACATTTCAACCATGATCAAGATTATGGAATATATGGCATTAAGCAAACCGATTGTTCAGTTTGACCTGAAAGAAGGAAGATATTCAGCGCAGGATGCCGCTTTATATGCCCAAAATAATAATATAAAAGATTTTGCGGAAAAAATTTTGTGGCTTGTCGATCACCCGGAAGAGCGCAAAACAATGGGAATATCCGGCCGCAAAAGAGTCGAAGAAAAATTAGCCTGGAAATATTCCATCCCCGGCTTACTTGCCGCATATCGCAGAGTTTTTGAAAAAAATAACCGGCTCTGAAAAATATAAACAGCCCCCCTGCCCTGCCTGAAAGCCCTGCATTAATGGCTTGCCTATAATGGTGGGCAGTGACCCACTCTACCCTGGAAATTCAGAGTGGTCACATACGGAAAAAATATAGTTGATGTGATAGCCGCTGATTAAAAAAAGGCGACGCCTTGTGGTATGCATTCCCAGGCAGAGCCCGGGAACGATCCCTAAAACCTAAAACCGTGCCTGAACAGGGTTTTCGTTCAAGCACTATCTGTGTTTATCTGTGTCCCATTGTTGTTTCAAAAGTGTCAACGACAAATAAAGGATACCAAATTTTTCCTTGCAGGAACAATCAAATTTTTTTATATTAATATTATGTCGGATATAAAAAAAAGCCCACATGATGAGCTGTTTAAAAAAATATTTAAAAACAGGGAGAATGCCAGGGATCTTTTAATGGTGGTATTACCTCAAAATATTATCACCCGCATGGATATGGAGTCTGTGTATGTTGAAGATGTATCATATCTGGATGAGAACCTTACAAAACATTTTTCCGATTTGGTTTTAAGCCTGAATTTGAAAGGCAGCTATTCAGAAATAAAAGTTTACTGTCTGCTGGAGCATAAAAGCACACCAGGTCCCCTGGTGGGTTTGCAGCTTTTACGCTACATGTCGTTGCAGTGGACTGATCTGATAGACAATAAAAAAATAATGGGCGGCAAGCTGCCTCCCAGTATTCTCATTGTAAATTAGTGCCCGGACGAAAAATAGAAAATTTTTTCAAGTTCAAGGAAGGCTAAAATTTTAACCGCAGGAATACATTAGGTATTTTGAGGATTAAAATT
>JAUVKE010000076.1 GCA_030592105.1 Desulfobacteraceae bacterium | reverse complement strand
GAAATCAATTGCCCGGCAATCTATTGCAATAACCCCGTGAACTGTAAATTTAATATGTGCGTGCCAGCCTATAGCCCTAAGATATTAATCCAAAGGGCTGCGAACCACTATTATGTGTATCTATAAAAATGTACCCGATAAATTTTATGAAAAATACCATATTTGTTTACCAATTGTCAAATATTTTTGTATCTCATCAATTAATACGAAATAAGCGTTAGCCTCTTAAAGAGTAATTCCTGCTGAAAAAAATAAGAATTTATTATAGTATTTCCTAACTTTTCAATAAGATGGAGAAGATTCGAACATAATCAGTTTCACCCGCTATCAGTCAAAATCTTGTGAAATTAATTATCTTGAAATAGATATTTTGGGGGTTGGTTTTAATTTCGACCATTTAATCCACGGCAAATCTGCGCATACTGATATTCATCAATAACCCCATAGCAATCATACTTGTAATAATCGAAGACCCTCCATAGCTGATAAAAGGTAAAGGGACACCAACAACCGGAACAAGGCCTGTGACCATCCCCACATTTATCAGGCACTCCCAGAAAATAATTATTGTAATACCAACCGATAAAATAATACCAAAGGGATCTTTACATTTATGGGCAATGCTCAACCCTTTAAGAATCAGCATAATAAAAATTAAAAGAAGAACAAAAGAACCGATTATCCCCCACTCTTCTGCGAGAACCGAAAAAATAAAATCGGTATGCTGCTCCGGCAAAAAAGAAAACACATTTTGAGTCCCCTTTAAAAAACCTTTTCCAAATATCATACCAGAACCTATGGCAATTTTCGATTGAATAATATGATAACCTGCCCCAAGGGGATCCCTATCAGGGTCTAGAAATGTTAATATTCGCTGCTTTTGATATTCTCTCAAGCAAAACCATACCATGGGAACGGTTACCATACATGCTGAAAGAAGATATATTAAAGAACGTCTTTCTATTTTAACAAAACAGGTCAAGGAAGCAGAAATCAGCAATATAAGCATGGCGGTTCCAAGGTCAGGCTGTTTTACTATAAGAACAAAAGGTATTAGCACAGTTATAAATGGGTTTACGAGTTCCCGCAAAACAAGCCCCCTTGCATCAGCGGCTTTTGAATAATATCTGGCCAAGGCAAAAATAACGATAACTTTTGCTATTTCAGAAGGCTGAATTGAAAACCCAAACAGAAAAAGCCAACGCCTTGACCCCCCGGCAGATGTCCCGAACAATAAGACACAAATCAACAATGAAACGCAAACCACATAAAAAAAAGTTGCCCATCTTTCCAAGGTTTTATAACTGACCAGAAAAGAAACCACCATTCCTGCAAACCCAACACAATACCAAATTAACTGCTTTATGAAAAGTCCCTTTTGTGACACCCCTGCGGTTGCAGCACTATAAAGATTACCAAGGCCGATTATTGCAAGTAAAACCGTCAAACCTAAAATACCCCAATCGAAACATTGCAAAAGACGTCGATCAAACATAATGCACCTTTAACTTAGAAAAAAGGAATCAATCCTGATCATCTCGGGATTTAACAAGGTAGGTCTTTATCAATTCCCTTGCAATGGGAGCAGCAGCACTTGATCCATGCTCACCATGTTCCACAAGGACAATTATAGCTATTTCAGCACTCACTGATGGAGCATAAGCCGCAAACCAGGCATGGGGCTTTGTAAAGTGTGATTCGTGTAGCCCCCCTTTCATATCTTTTGTTGTTCGACTGACCACCTGAGCGGTACCTGTTTTTCCGCTAAATTCAATTTCATCAAGGCGGGCGCCCCAGGCAGTTCCATTCCTGGTATTAACAACATCCCACAGCCCTTTTTTTATAATTTTCAAAGTCTTTTCAGAGCAAGGAAGCCTCCCCACTACTTTTGTTTCCCTTTTATAAACTGTTTTTCCACCGGAATCATCGATTCTTTTTACCATTGAGGGCTCATATATTATCCCTCCATTGGCAATCGCTCCAGTCAAGACCAAGAGCTGAACAGGAGTTACAAGATTATAACTCTGGCCGATTGCAACAGAAAGCGTCTCACCACTCTGCCAGGACATACCAATACGCCGTTTTTTCCATGCTGCCGTGGGAATTAGACCGCACCCCTCTTTATCAAGCATTATTCCGGTTTTTTTCCCAAGTCCGCAGGCCCTGGCATACCACGCCAGCTTGTCAACACCCAGTGCTTTTCCCACATTATAGAAAAAGACGTCACAGGACTGGGATAAAGCCGCTACCACATCCATTTGCCCATGTCCCCAGCGCTTCCAGCACCTGTAAGTACGATTTCCATGTTTATACCGGCCTGAACACTCAAACAGAGTATTTTTATCTATAACCCCTTCTTCCAAGCCTGCCATGGCAGTAATAATTTTGTAAACAGATGCTGGTGGATACTGACCCTGGACAACTTTATTCTCCATGGGCCTAAAGGGATTTGAAACCAAAGTTTTCCACTGCTTAGAGGACATGCCTGAGACAAACAGATTCGGGTTAAAAGCAGGACTACTGGCCAAAGCAAGGATCTGCCCTGTTGAGATTTCCATTACTCCCACAGCACCGGCTTTTCCTGTGAGAAGCTCCTCAGCCTTTTGCTGCAAGGGGCTATCAATTGTTAAATAAACATTAAATCCTGGTTGTGCATCAACAGTCTTTAAAACTTTAATCAACCGCCCTGCAGCATTAACCTCAACCTGTCGCCCCCCCCGCTTACCCCTTAAAAATCTTTCACAAAATTTCTCAGAACCGAATCTTCCAATATAATCACCGCCCCTGCAGTCTTCATATAGACCGGCCCTAAGCTCATCAGCGTTAATTTCGCTTAAATATCCAAGCAAATGAGCAGCACTCTCCTTGTACACATAATTTCTCAAGGGTCTGACATTTACCACAACGCCTGGAAGATCAAATTTATGAACTTCGATTACCGCAAGGGCATCTCGTCCAATGTCGCGCTCCAGAACAACAGGCTTAAAGCGGGATACTTTTTTTTCCCCAATTTTCTTCTTGAGCACAGGAACACTGACAGGCAAATATTTGGCCAAATTTTCCAAAGTCAGATCGATATCTTCAGAATCATTTAATACAATGGACAAATCAAAAGAAGGCCTGTTATCCACAAGCAGTTTACCGTTCCGGTCAAAAATTAACCCCCTTGGAGAATCTATATGCTGAAGACGAATACAATTGTTTTCAGACAATCTCCTTAACTCCTCTCCATCGATAACCTGAAGGTAAAACAACCTTACAATCAACAAAGCAAAAGCAGCCATGAAAAAACAAAAAACAGAAGTTAATCGTCGATTATACCAATCACTATCAACTGTTTTTAAGTAGCTGTGCAAAATATCCTCAAATATATTTTTTCTGTAGACTGGCAGATAATAAATTTAACCACAAAAACATACCATGGATTGAAGTTTAAGCCTGATCTTTTTAAATAAGCTAAAAGGGATATTTGAAAAGGGCCTAAGAAACAAAGCCCGGGTCCATGGACGGGGAGAAATTTTTGCCACGTTCCTTAGGGCTCGCTCAAAACAAAGCATTATTTTTTTATAAATTCATTTGGGAAGCATCCAATGAAACAATAATTCCCATTTCTTTTGAAGATAAAAAAAAATAAGAAGAAAAATTTGGCCGGTAAATAAAGCCCATACAACCTGCTTGCTAACGGATCCCATTAAGGAATAAAAATTCCCGGTTTCCAGTTCTAATATTAATACCATGGCACACAATATTAAATTCCCCGCAAAGACTCCTGCCGGTACAAGGAAAGGCATAACAATTTTATTACGCATATGCAAAAATCTGAAAATCCACCTAAGAGCAATAAAGAGCCAGAGATAAACAGTTAAATAAAGCCCAAAGACACCTCCGGAAATCCCGTCTCTGAATAACCCCAAAAAAAATATGGCAAATAGCCCTTCACGAGTGGAACGAAATATTGCAAGATAAATAACAAAGGGAAGCCCCAAATCATAAAAATGTCTGAACACCGAGAAATAAGGTAACAGCGTGGTCTGAAGAGTCATCAGAAAAATAAACAAGATTATATAGAAAAGATATGCCATTATTTACTCAAAATAGAAGATTACCTCGAGTCATTAGAAGCTATATATTGCCAATAAATTAAATTAAAAAAACGGTTTCCCGCGATTTCAAAATTTGACAATCATGGCTCTGTCTTAATTTTTATGCTATTTTTTATTTTATTGCCAGACGTATCCTGCACCTGGGGCTCCAAGAGTACCAAAACCTCTTCAAGCCTTTCAAAATCCACATAAGGTGTAACTGTCATTTCCTGAAAAATCCCGGAGACGCGCTTAACAATTCCTGACACATACCCAATACTCAGCCCCTTTGGGAAAACACCATCAAGCCCTGTGGAAACCACCACATCATTCACGTTAACATCATGCTTACGCAAAACATATTTAAAAAGACACTGTCCATAGGACTTACCTTTTACAATACCCCGTGCTCTTGTCCTCTGAATAAGACCATCCACCGCACTATTCTGGTCAATAATCAGCAACACCTTTGAAGAGTTTAAAGAGACCTCGGTTATCTGCCCGACAATTCCCTCGGGGGCAACAACAGGAAGCAGTTTTTCAACACCATCTTTTGAGCCCTTGTCAATTATTATGGTTTTAATCCATACAGTGGGATCTCTGCCAATAACTTCAGCCGCAACAACCTGGCCGGCAATGGTCTGTCTGAAATCGAGTAATTTGCGAAACCTGTCATTTGAAAGCTCTAATTCATTACATCTATTATTTTTTTTAAACGCATAGGCTAACTGAATTTTAAGTTTTTCGTTTTCTCCGGCCGCAGAAACAAGATAAAAATATTGATACCACAAATCTTTAACAAAGAGAATTAGATTGGTGGAACCCTTTTGAAAAGGGGCAATAACATAAATTGCAAACCTGCTAATTCCAATAGAAGGAGAGAGGCGGCTCAGCATGGAAAGAGCAATAATATTTGCAGTAATAAAAATGATCATTCCAATTATCAATACCATTCTTTTTGAGAACATGAAGCTATATAATCACAACCTGTTTTAACATTTCGATATCATCAAGAGCCGCTCCTGAACCAAGTGCCACTGTTGACAATGGATCATCAGTAACTGTTACAGGTAGGCTGGTCTCTTCTCGGATAAGCACATCCAGATTTTTCAACAGACTTCCGCCCCCTGTGAGAACAATACCCCTGTCCACAATATCAGCTGCAAGCTCTGGTGGTGTCTGTTCCAAAGCGAGCTTTACGATTTCTATTATTGCATCTATCTGTTCAGAAATTGCAAGACGTATCTCCTCTGAATCGATGGATAAAATTTTAGGTATTCCAGATGCAAGATCTCTTCCCTTGACCTCTATGGTTTCCACGCTATCAGGGTCAGGATAAGCACTCCCAATTGTCTGTTTAATTATCTCAGC
Source organism: Desulfobacteraceae bacterium (assembly GCA_030592105.1). The sequence continues at coordinate 3,894 of JAUVKE010000076.1, read as the reverse complement.
ACTCCTTTCCCCAATCAGAAGATTATATTTTCTTTTAATATGCTGGGCAATTGAATCATCCATTTTGTCACCGACCACCCTGATGGACTTGCTAAAAACAATACCAGCCAGTGAAATTACAGCCACTTCTGTTGTGCCCCCGCCTATATCAACAATCATATTGCAGGTCGGTTCAGTAATAGGAAGCCCTGCTCCTATTGCCGCAGCCATGGGCTCTTCTATTAAAAACACTTCCCTTGCACCTGCAGATTCTGCCGATTCCCTGACAGCACGTTTCTCCACCTGGGTAATCCCCGAAGGAACCGCTATAACTATTCTCGGACGCACAAAGGACCGCCTGTTATGAACCTTATGGATAAAATACCGAAGCATAACCTCAGTTACTTCAAAGTCGGCAATAACGCCGTCCCGCATTGGACGTATTGCAACTATGTTGCCGGGGGTTTTACCCAGCATTTTTTTAGCATCATCCCCCACTGCAAGAACACGATTTTTGGTTCTGTTATCCACACGAACAGCTACAACAGAAGGTTCACTTAATACGATACCCTTCCCCTTGACATACAAAAGGGTATTAGCAGTGCCAAGATCAATGGCAAGATCGCTTGAAAAAAATCCTAAAATCCCATCAATAAAATTCATAAATCCTCATCTCCGCATCAAGAAAAGCGTCATAATATTTAAGTCTGACTGCTAAAAACATCTTCATTGTGAGCATAATAAAACATATATAAGAATGAAAATTTGCAAATAATTTCATCTTCATAAAATTATAAACATCTTTGATTTGCTCATCAAAATCTAACCCCGGTTGAATGGACCCATAATTTCTCGATTATTCCCAATCAGTAGATCCAATTTAATATTAATCCGCAGAATAAGGAATTATAAAGTCGGTATCAAAAATCTCCTGATATTACAAGAAAAAGTTGTAAATTGACAACTATATCAGGTATGCCATTACAGCGTCATGCAATTGAGGCCTGAAAAGTTTTATTTTATTATTATTGCGTGACGGATGAACCCGATTAGTTAAAAGAATAACAATAATAGACCGTTTAAGATCCATCCAGAAAGATGTACCTGTAAAACCAAGGTGCCCTACGGTTTTTTCACTAAAAAGCCTTCCCCCGGCTGAACCCGAGGATGAAGGCGTATCAAAGCCCAGGGCCCTGCCTGTACCCGAATTACGCAAAAAAAACCTTTTTACTAAATCCTGGCTAAAAGGGCCTGTGTCCTGACTCCCATGATACTTACGAAGCAAAAAAAGCAAAAGAGTCTTTATAGCAATAGCCGATCCAAAAAGCCCGGAATGGCCATCTATACCCCCAGCAGCATAAGCATTTTCATCATGCACCACTCCATTTGAAATTGTATTACGCCATCTGCAAAACTCCGTAGCCGCAAAGCATTTTTCAGATGGGGGAGCACTTGGATCAATATAAAAAAGAGAATCAGAATCAATACCCACAGGGGAGTAAACTTCATTGTACAAAAAATCGTCTAATCTTGTTTTGGTTATTTCTTCAACCACCCAGGCAAGAATCATAAACCCGAGGTCACTGTATAATACCCTCTTCCCAATGGAATTTATCAAGGGTTCTTTTGTTAAAAGAATTTTTAACCGATCCTTCCTCTTTTTTGGGGGAAGCATAAATAATTCTTTATAATAAGGCTGATAATCGCGCAATCCTGAATTATGGAGCAAAAGGTTTAAAATTGTAACCTCAGCCTTATCAGTATTTTTAAAATAATGGATAATTGATCCAATATTCCGGTTAATATCGAGCCTGCCCAACTCAACCAGCCGCATAACAGCCAACGTGGTGGCAAGGGGTTTTGTCAAAGATGCTAAATCAAAAATCGTTGCCAATGAAATTTTATTGCTTGAAAATATATCCGAATATCCATAGGCCCCATGGAAAACAAGAGAAGCATCTTTATGAACCAGTAGCACCCCCCCGGAAAAGACCGAATCAGAAACAGCCTGTTTCATTAAGGCATCAACCCTATCCATGACATCCATACTCTGTTGCTGATTCATCAAAGGATATTTTCAATTTGCGAGTAGAAAGAGTGGCCCCAAGACCCAGTGGTACAGAAAGATTAACATTTCCATGCCCGATTTCAAACCCTGCCAAGATTGGGATATCAAGATCTTTAAATACATTTTTAACAATACTGTAAATTTCACCAACTTCGCCGCATTCCTCAAAAGAACCGATGGCAAGACCGGCAAGTCCGGCAAAACAACCGGCAAGTTTCATATGTGTCAACATCCTGTCGATTCTGTAAGGAGCCTCACCTTTTTCTTCAAGGAACAGGATATGCCCATTTAAATCAGGTTCATAGGGTGTACCAACAAGATGACAAAGGGTTGTAAGATTCCCACCGGCAATTTTTCCAGAGGCTGAACCATGGTTAATCACAGCATCCTTGTCAGATGTTATTTCAATCTTCCCGCAATTCAATAAAACAGAATTAATTGAATCAATGGTCCGCTCATCCGCATTGCACAATTCAGTTACCATGGGTCCATGAAATGTAACAAGACCGGTTTTTTGAGTTATAACAGACAAGATAGCGGTTATATCGCTATAACCGATAAATATTTTCGGATTATTTTTTATGGAAGCATAATCTAATAAAGGGAGTATCCTTAAAGACCCGAAGCCTCCCCTCGCACAAAAGATAGCTTTAATTGTTTCATCAGCAAAAAGCCGGTTCAAAAGGGATGCGCGTTGTTCATCCCCCCCCGCAAGATACCCTTTTTTTTCAAAAATATCTTCCGGAACAATCAGCCTGAATCCTAACGATTTCAAGACGTTAACTCCGGCAACAAGATTATCATAGTCAAAAGGACTTGCAGGGGCAACAACACCGATATAATCACCCTGCAATAATCTTTTTGGTATGATCGACTCTTTTTTAACCATATTTCAAGCATATAAACATATTATCAAACTGAATTTCAAGATATATATGCAGATCACCGTAAAAAACAATTTTTTATATATCCGATATAAAGCAAAAAGCAAAGTAACTATTCAGCTAATATGTACGGCAACAGGTATAATCTGATTAAAACATGAAAAACTCACAAACAAGTTCAAAGGTTTTAATCAGATTATACCTGTTGCGTATTTTAAATCAGCGACGCTGAATAATTACAAAGCAAATATCATTTCTTGACAAAAGAGAAAAAAATTGTTAGCATATTTAGCAATACTAATAATGATGTCGGGGCGTAGCGCAGACTGGTAGCGCACTTGGATGGGGTCCAAGGGGTCGGAAGTTCAAATCTTCTCGCCCCGACCAAACATTATAACTTAAATAGCGGGGCAGGCTTTTAGTCTGACCCGCTTTTTTTTTATAACCAGCATGCCCTGTCGGGCACAACAAAATATGAAAATGAGATAGCGGTTAATGACATTCTATAAATTAGTAGAATTCCTTAATTCATAATTCATAATTCATCATTTTCTTATAAAGTTTTCATTATAGAGTGATTATCTGAAAATCCACAGGTGGGAATCTTGCGGGAATATGAAAAAAAAATACTTTTCAAAAAGATTAATACTCGCGTCACAATACTTCCTTTATTTTGGCGTAATGGGGGCTTTTCTCCCATATTTTAATTTGTACTGCTATCATTTAGGATTTTCCGGTTTTCAAATTGGGGTCCTCTCCTCAGTAAGATCCATTACAATGATTTTATGCCCATTACTATGGGGGATTCTTGCAGACAGATTTAACGTCAGAAAACCGATATATATATTCTGCAATATCCTCAGTTCTTTGATCTGGATTTTTTTTCTCTTCACAAGCAACTTCTGGCTCATCCTTATTATTACCCTGTGTCACGGTTTTTTTTACACTCCAATCATATCTTTT
>JAUVKE010000187.1 GCA_030592105.1 Desulfobacteraceae bacterium | reverse complement strand
TTTTAGTAGGGGCGACCCTTGTGGTCGCCCTTATTATATAACCAGCATGCCCTGTCGGGCACAACAAAATATGAAAATGAGATAGCGGTTAATGACATTTTATAAATTAGTAGAATTCCTTAATTCATCATTCATAATTCATCATTTTCTTATAAAGTGGTCGCCCTTATTATATAATAGAGGCGTTCCTTATTACAGGCGGCATGTAATTCGCCCCGATTATAGGGCGAACACAAGATTCTTATAGGGCGAACACGAGATTCGCCCCTACTATCGATTGCCAAATAATTACCCGCTTTTAAAATTTGGTACAAGGCCAGAGATACGCAGACGACCGATAACAGAGTGAAATTATTTATGCGACAATCTATTAAAAAAATTTAACCACTACTTTTCTGGTTCTGGGACCATCAAATTCACAAAAAAAAATCGACTGCCAGGTTCCAAGAACCGGTTTCCCGTTTTCCACGGCGATCATTTCAGATGAACCAACAAGGGTTGTTTTCATATGGGCAGCGGAATTCCCCTCCATATGGTGGTAACCATCTTCCCAGGGAACAATCTTTTCAAAAATTGTTTTTAAATCTTTACGAACATCAGGATCAGCGTTTTCATTAATGGTGACGGCTGCAGTTGTGTGGGGCACAAAAAGAAAACATAATCCATCGGTAATACCTTCTGAATCAATGGCCTGGGCAATGCTGGAAGTGATATCTATCATTTCGGATCTTTTATTTGTTTGAACAGTAAATATCATAGATAAGCCCTTTTTTGCCTTTAATCGGATATAACGAATTGTTTCACAGCTTCCATGTAAGATCGAATTCCATGAGCAAAAACCGTATTATGATCTGCACCGGGTATTTTAAGTAATTTTTTATTTAAAGCAGGACAGGCTTTAAAAAGTGCCTCCCCATCTGAAAAAGGGATGATCTGATCAAATTCAGCATGGATAACAAGTACAGGTTTGTTAAAGGACTTTATTTTATCGATGTTGTTAAATCCTTTATCTTCGCTAATGCCCAATGAATCTGTATTAACACCTAACAATTGTAAAAGGGGTATGGCATGGGCAAATCCGCTTTCAATGATCAAACCATTGATCTGTTCCTGATAATTTACAGCAAGCTCCAAAGCAGGAGCACTCCCCAGGGATCTCCCCATAATAAAAAGGGGACCTTTGTAATCATTTTGCTTCAACCAGTTTCGAACAAATTTAAAAATCTCATTTGAATCAGCCATCATCCCGGTGACCGTCGGCTTTCCTGTTGATTTGCCGTATCCCCTATAATCAACAACAATAAAATTAATACCCAGATTGGTATAGATCGGTCCAATGTCGTTATAATCTGAAACAATTTCCCCATTTCCATGGAAAAAGAGTATGGTGGGGGCAGTCATTTTAAAACAATGCATTCTCCCATGAATAACGACATTTTCTTCAACAGGTATGTTAAATTCCCTTTCGTTTTTTAACGGAGACGATGACAAATTATCCCTCCTGGGATGAAACAGGGATGATAAAATTGCGGGATGATCCAGGGCTTCATATTTTCCATAATTCTCTTTCGGCATAAGCTGGTCTCCGGAATAGTTTGGATTGTTATTAATATTAGACAGATCTTTACCTTTATTCAGCTCAGCCAATCTCTGGGCAGATTTGGCAGCAGCTGGGGAATCCGGATATTTTTCTATGATCTCGGCGTAAAGTTGACGGGCATGGGTGTAATTAGTTTGCAATTCTTCAAATTGCCCTGTTTCATAAAGTTCTTCTGCACGACGGTTGGAACAGCCGGAAAAATTAATTAAAGCAAAAATAAAAAAGAGAGCAAAAAAAAAGCTTCAGCGGTTGTATTTTCATGGCAATCCAATTCCTTAAGATATAAATATTTTAGGCAATAACCCGATTTCAAAATTTGGCACAAGGATATGGAAATGAGATAGCGGTTAATCAGTAGTGTCCGGTTAGAATCTTGCGTGAGGGGAGTTTAATTGTTTTTGTAGCGTATTGAATAAATTTATTCGCATGCTACAAAAACAATTAAACTTCCCGTATTTTCTTTTTTGCAATTTTCTATCCGGACACTACTGGCGGTTAATGACATTTTATAAATTAGTAGAATTCCTTAATTCATCATTCATAATTCATCATTTTCTTATAAAACCCAGAGCAAATTAAAAATTTAACACCATTGCTTTGATTTTTCAATAAAATAGATAAAAACATGAAAGCAGGATAAAGGAGATTATAATCTCTGGACCGTTCTCACTATCACCTTGCTTAATTAGGCTGCGTAAGCTATTATCGCCACGTTAAAGTTTAAGGAGCTGGTTTTATATTGGTCACTCATATTCAAAAATGGCCTAATTTAAAACCAGCCCCAAATTTATTATTTACTATAGTTAGAAACAAGGACGAAATAACGTTAGGATTCTACTATGAAAATAACAGACCAGCTCCATGCATTTACCTGGGAGTCTACAGCCGCAAATAATTGCAACACCTACCTGATTAACGGGCCGGAACGTATACTGATTGATCCCGGCCACCTGGTACATTTTAACCATGTGGAGCAAGGGCTTGAGGAGATTGGAATCAGCCTGGATGAGATAGATCTTGTTATCTGCACCCATGCACACCCGGATCATTTTGAAGGGGTCCAGGCATTAAAGAAAACCAAAGCTAAATTTGCCATGCATCACAAAGAATGGTATTTAGCAAAAGCCATGGGAAAACAGTTAAGTTCTTCAGGTATTGATCTTGAGTCATGCACACCCGATTTTCTTCTCAGGGAAGGCGAATTTTCTATAAATAATATGGCTTTTAATATTTATCATACACCCGGACATTCCCCAGGGTCAATTTCCATTTTCTGGCCTGAACAAAAAGCGCTTTTTACCGGTGATCTCATATTTAAAGAGGGTTTAGGACGGACAGATCTCCCAGGCGGAAACAGTCAGCAACTTAAACAAAGTATCAATAACCTCTCGTTGCTCGATACAGATTTCCTTTTACCAGGGCATGGGGATGTGATCTTAAACGCTAAAGATGTAAAGGAAAATTTTAAACAGATCAAAAATGTCTGGTTTAATTATCTGTAAGGGAATTCCCTAAAATAAAACTACCCGTTTCTACAAAAAAATCAAAATATTGCAACCTGTGCGGTTAGCTAATAGCCATTAGCCGTAGCATTGAAAATAAGGTGTTTTATCCAAAAGCTAACCGCCAATGGCTAATCCTACAGGTCGAAATATTGACAGATGAGTTTTATTTATAGAGGGTAGAATATTTTCAGTAAAGTCCCTAATTCTACGCTCAACATAATTTATTTTTTTCCAATGCAAACATCTTGTCTGAATTGTTACGGATTTCCAATATTTTTTTTCTGAAAATATCATCAGACATCAAATTCGGTATAACAGCTGTCCCTGATATACCATGCTTTTGACTAAGTTCACCTAATATTTTTGTGCTCCGTACTTCACCGACATCGTTGATTTTTTGACTATAACTGTCTATTACCTCTAATAATGGCGTAATATCGATTTTAAAAACATCATTTAACAATTCAAACAAGGAATTGTTATCCTTTCCAATCACAAGCCTTTTGATAATTTCACGGATAGTTATTTTTTCGTAATCAACATTGTCGGCTTCATCAAGACGTTTAATCTCTTTTTTAAACTGTTCTTTTTTTATAAGCTCATCAGAAAATCTTTGAATATACCCGATTATTTTTTTTTGAGCCTCTTTTTCTTTTTGTTCCTTTTTTTCTTCATCTGTAAATGAAAGATTCTTTGTTCTTTCCATAACCAGATCAAGCGTACTTTTAATTTTACCCATACTGCACCTCAAATATTGTTTATCTGTTATAGACCTCAAGATAAAACCAAGCCCGCAAAATATCTTTTTCAAATAGTATAAATATCACTAATGGAAGATGAAAATCAATACCAATCCCGGGGGTCTCTACTTTTTTGGGCTTAGTTCTAATTTCATTTCTTGTTTTATAACAATCCTTATGCTATTTTCTAACACTCAAGCAGGGCTCGCATAAAAAATTCTGTTTTTTGTTTAAACACTAAAGGATGCCTTGGAAAATTGCATTAATCACCAGCAGGTAATTAATTTTAAGAAAAGGACACCTTCATAATATGTTAAAAAAAATACTGTTCAAATCTGTTCTGGCCAGCTTAATATCTTTAACCATATTCGTACTCCCTGTTCTGGCAGGTGGCCTGCCAACATATTCTGAGCTTAAAAAGGCTCTCACAGATGTTGTAAAAGAGGAAAATGGCGGATTTGGGCTGAATATGTGGGCAACCATAGTTAACAGGGATGGAGTTGTAAAGGCTGTTGTCTTTTCAGGGGATAACAGGGGAGAACAATGGCCTGGAAGCCGTGTTATTTCCGCGCAAAAAGCAAATACGGCAAATGCTTTCAGCCTTCCCGGCCTTGCGTTATCAACGGCAAATCTTTTTTATGCTGTCCAGCCAGGCGGCAGTCTTTACGGCCTGCAGCACAGCAATCCAGTTGATACAAAAATAGCATACCAGGGACTGTCAAAAAAAATCGGTACAAAAAATGATCCCATGGTTGGCTGCAAAATCGGAGGAGTAAATGTGTTTGGCGGAGGATTACCTCTCTATACCAGCACTGGTAAGCTCATAGGGGCAATAGGCGTCAGCGGAGACAGTTCCTGCGCAGACCATAATATTGCATGGAAAGTCCGTTACAAACTCAACAAAGATTATGTCCCTGCAGGAGTCAGCCCAACAAACGATGACAATATTGTAAATGATATGGCTGACAAAACCAGCGAAAGCGGATGGGGACATCCCATATGTTCACCAGGTGCGGCTGAAATTGCAGGCAAATTACCTGAAACCCATCCAATTAGTTCTAATAAATAATATAAAGGGAACCTTGAAAATAACCTGCCGGCAAATTAGTGCAATACTTACCTGGGGCCTTTTGTAAAAAATAACTTTGGCAGCAAAAGAGTAATAACTATTCAGCTATGCTGATTTCAGACATGCTTCAGGTATGATCTGATAAATATGTAGAATAAGGGGTATCATTATCATGGAAAGTAAAAATGTACAGCTTGGATGTTCTCCCGGCCAGTCCACCGACGAAGCACGCCAGGAGCATTCGGTTCAACAATCTTTAAACAAAATAAAAAATAAATATGTAGTAATGAGCGGCAAGGGGGGCGTGGGCAAAACAAGCGTATCTGTTAATCTTGCCATGGCTCTTTCAAAATCCGGCTATAAAGTTGGAATTATGGATGTGGATCTCCACGGGCCTGATGTCCCGCGAATGTTAGGGTTAAAAGGTATGATGGAGTTAAATGCGAACCAGAAATTAAAACCCATAAGCTATTCTGAAAATTTAAAAGCAGTATCCATAGAATCCCTTACC
>JAUVKE010000400.1 GCA_030592105.1 Desulfobacteraceae bacterium | reverse complement strand
TCCATATAATCAGCAAGAGAGCCGGGAATAAAAGGTGCGTTAGCCCATGGTGCCCTTTTGATTCCTGTTGCGCCTACTTCTGTTGCTGTTGCCGCTGATACTATTGATGCACCTATAACAACACCATGCTCCGAAGTTTTGGCAACCCAAACCGGTGGCATTGTATCACTGTCCCTGCCACTATAAGTAATAACTCTTGTTTCAACACCATTCGGTTCCTCCGCCATAATGGAATAATTCTGCAGACAATTTGCTGAAATAGTACATCTTGCATTAGGATGAGAAACAGGAACAGGCTTCCCGTCTTTATCTGTTAGCCCTTTTTTCCATTTACCCTGAAAATTTATTCCATTTTCAGGCAGATTTTCACCATTACCTGTCCAGTGAGGAACTCTGTTTTCATCTATTAAAACATTTGACCATATCACTTCAGTTCCAGGTTTTCTCAAAAGCTTCATTAATATTGGATCACCTTCCTGATTAACATCTTCGAGTATGCCAAATACGCCGGATTCCGGATTCACAGTTCTTATAATTCCATCTTTATCTCTCCACATTTGAGCAAGGTCATCACCGACAAAATGGCTACCGACCATGGCTGTAGTAGTTTTTCCGCATCCGCTGGGAGCAGCTCCGGCAACCCATGTAACAGAACCATCCATCCTCTCCAAACCGGTAATAAACATATGCTCGGATAATTCATTCCCTCTGTTCTGGTATACTGCCTTATCCACGGCAAATCTGTGATTTCCTTTTTTAAGAAGCAGAGTATTGCCTGCGTATGTACAGTTAAAGCTGTAAGTTGTCCAGCATTTTCTATCCATGAATACTCTTGCATCTGGCAAATCTTCCGCTCTGTTTAATCCTTCACTGTGAATATTGGTAAAAAAATAGCCTGCGCGATTAACTTCATTTTCAAAATCATCAAATCCATTTCTATAAAGGAGCTCGGCACTGTGGGCGACATAGGCAGAACTTGTTATTTCAATGGCAGGATTGGAAACAGGAGCTCCCACAGGCCCACGGATGTAAAAACCTGTAATCATGGTTTTACCACGCATAATACCGGTCATTTTATCCTTTATTTCAGTAAATGCATTTTCCCTGTCCATTCTGTTTGCAAGGGAATTTATATTCTCATCAGGACTGGCAATATAAAACGTCCTGTCTATAATCCTCCCCTGCTCTTCTTTAAGATCATAGTGAATAGTATGTTTATCAATTGCAAGCTTCGATTCTTCTTTATTCCTCAGGCTTAATTCTCTAATAAAATTAACATCTTTTTTTGAACCATTATTCACAAAAACTTTGTCAGGCTCACACATTTTAATTGCATTTGCTATTTTTATTAAAATCTCAGTGTTTTTAATCTGCCTTATTTTAAAAAGATTTTCCATATCAAGATAGCGTTTTATAACAGCATTTGCATCTTCTATAGATTTAATTCCGCCTATTTTTTGTACAATATCTATCTCATTTTCTCCCGACACCATTTTTTTGTTCCTTTTACGTCCAATTGATGATTATGCAAAATCAACAGTTTTTGTCCAGTGCTGTGCAGCTATTCAACTAATATATAACTTCAGGTATAATCTGATTAAATTAAGAAAAAGACTTTATGATAATATTCTCTAATTTTCTTTTTGGCACATGGTGGATATCTTTTTCATCATGCCAGTATTTAATATTACCGTCATCCCCCACGGTTTGCAAAACAATTTTTTCTTTTGGTTTACCAATTGCAAGTACAAGAAGTATCTCCAGGTTAGAAGGAATTTCCAAAAATTTTTGCAGATTCTTTTTATTAATTGCACCAAGCATGCAACCTGCCAGGCTTTTTTCTCTTGCTCCCAAAAGTATGCTTTGACTGGCGATACCATGATCGCACCAGAAGTTCGTTGATATGCTGGTATCACCCATCATTATTATATAACCAGCCGGCCGTTCTCCTTCTGGAGGACCAGACCAGTCTTTGAGGTACGCAGCCCAGGCAAGGCATGAAAATATTTTTGCATTATTCTCCGGTTCAGAAGATAAAATGTATTTTAATGGCTGTATATTGGCGGCTGAGGCTGACAGTCTGGCAAGGTTCACAAGTTCTTTCAGCGTCTCTTCAGAGACAGCAGTATCCTGGTAAAATCTCCTGCAACTTCTGTTCTGCTTTATTAGTTCTTCTATCATTTTAGTCACCTTTAGGTTAAAATCTTTCATTAACAGGGGTATTTTGCTGAATCCAGATCAATATTTTATTAAATTCAGCTTTTACTTCATTAAGCGCTTTGCCACGATGGCTTATAATACCTTTTTCCTCTTTTGACAATTGTGCAAAAGTCTTGCTCAAAGATGGATAATAAAAAACAGGATCATATCCAAAACCGTTTGAACCAGCAGGCTTTTCCGTTATCAAACCTTCACAGCGTGCTTCATATGTTAAAGCTGCTCCAGTGGGAAGAGCAATAGATATGACACATTCAAATGATGCCTTTCTGTTTGCAATGCCTTCCATTTTTTTTAACAGTTTTTCACATCTTTGTTCATCTGTAGCATTTTCTCCAGCAAAACGTGCAGACAAAACCCCGGGTGCGCCATCAAGTGCATCTACAACAAGACCTGAATCATCGGATAAAGCAGGTACCCCAAGCATTCTTGCTGTTAGGCTCGCTTTTTTATAAGCATTTTCATCAAATGTTTTCCCATCTTCTTCTATTTCGGAGATAGTACCAAAAT
>JAUVKE010000516.1 GCA_030592105.1 Desulfobacteraceae bacterium | reverse complement strand
GACTTAATGGATATGACCCAGGAAATGTTCTTAAATATAGCTGTTGAGGTTACAGGTTCATCTTCTGTAAAATATCAGGGAGAAACAATTAATCTGAGTGGAAAATGGGACAGAATACCCATTTTAAATGCTTTAACGGAGATCGGAGGAGTTCCATCGAATATTTTAAAAGATCATGAAAAACTGTGTACTTTTGCATCAGAACAAGGGATCACGTTGAAAAAAGCCGGGCGAACAGGGAAAATTATTACAAAGCTTTTTGACATTCTCGTGGAGCCTAAGTTGATACAGCCAACATTTATTACAGGATATCCTGTTGAAGTTTCTCCATTATCAAGAAGGAGCGAAAAAGATCCGGAATTCACCGACAGATTTGAGCTCTTTATTGCGGGATACGAGATAGCTAACGGATTTTCAGAAATTAATGACCCGGAAGATCAAAATCAGCGTTTTACACAGCAGACAGCGGACAGAGCAGCAGGTGATGTTGAAGCACATCATATGGATACAGATTATATAGAGGCTCTGGAATATGGAATGCCGCCTGCTGCAGGAGAGGGAATTGGTATAGACCGGCTGGTTATGCTTTTAACAGATTCTTCTTCCATACGGGAAGTTATTTTATTTCCTCACATGAAACCTGATGGCAAAACAGAAAAAAAACAGGTTTAAAAATATATGCCTTTTGAGTATTTTATAGCCACTCGTTATCTCAGGTCAAAAAAAAACAGGCATTTATTTCATTTATCACCATTCTTTCTGTTCTCGGGATTATAATTGGAGTAATGGCCCTTATAATTGTAATTGCTGTTATGTCAGGGGCTGAGTCAGATTTTAAAACCCGTATTCTTGGAATGGATGCACATGTTTTATTAATGCGTTATAAAGGTACATTTAATAAATATCTGCAGATTACCAAAGATGTTACAAATATTGATGGCGTAAAATCAGCTTCCCCCTACATTTATACTCAGGTTATGCTTCGATCTTCATCCCGTGTGGCAGGCGTAGTCCTGCGTGGCATAGACCCTGATTCAACAGTGCTGAAGATAAAAAATTTCAGCAAGGTGAATTTCCACCGCAGTTTGATACCTGATAATAAAAAACAGACACCAGGATTTGAACCTGGAATCATATTGGGCAAGGAGCTTGCCAGTACACTAAGTGTTATAAAAGGGGACACTGTCTATATAATATCACCCACCGGGATGCTCTCGCCTGCCGGTCACCTGCCCGCGATGAAACGCTTTGTTGTAGCGGATGTTTTTCAATCAGGCATGTATGAATATGATGCCTCTTTTGCTTTGATACACCTGCAGGAAGCACAGAAAATACTGCGCATGAAAGGTGCTGTAACTGGAATCGGAATCCGGATAGCAGATATATATAATGCTCCATCCATGGCAAAAAAGATTGGAGACTATTTAAACAGAAAATATCCAGGTAGTTTTTTTGTGACAAGAAACTGGATACAGATGAATCATAATCTTTTTTCTGCGCTTAAACTGGAAAAAAAGGCCATGTTTATTATCCTGACACTTATTGTCCTTGTTGCTGCTTTTAATATAGCGAGTACCCTGATAATGATGGTAATGGGAAAAACCAGAGATATAGCTATTTTAAAAGCAATGGGAGCTTCTAATAAAAGTATTAAAAAAATTTTTATTTTTAAAGGT
>JAUVKE010000137.1 GCA_030592105.1 Desulfobacteraceae bacterium | reverse complement strand
GATATGGTAAAATGGGTCAGGGAAGGCAAAATGATAATGAATATAGGAGAGTTTGAATATGATGCCAGCAATGATACAGAATGGGACGAATATGGGCTTAAACATAATGTTGGTAAATACTCTCTTAGTGAAGAAGGGGTCATAATTGAAACAGCAACCGGCAAATATCCAAAATGGGTATACGGGTATCCCTTTCCGGATATAGATTTAAAAGATGATCCTGATCGCGGAATAAAATTTATGCATAACAGGGATATTACCAGGGGGAGAGAAGGGGGTATGAAAAGCCCCTTTACAGTTGAATGGGTCGGGAAAAAGGGGTTCGAAAGAGTTATCCAAAATGATTATCTTCGATATAATTTTTGGGGCACAATCGAAGCAAAGGAAGATGAAAATTCAAGTAACATGATGTTTATGGAGGTTACCGTCGTAGTAGCACCCTACGATCTTGCCGGGACAGCTCAGTTGACCTACAGAAAAACAGACGGATCAGACGATCAGCTTTATGTCTATATCCCCGCTATAAGAAGAACCAAAAGAATGTCAGGTGCAAACAGATCTGATCCATTTTTGGGGTCAGATTTTACCATAGATGATGGAAACGGCTGGCTTGGAAACACATCAAGAATGACATGGACGTATGTTGGTGAAAAAATAGGATTAATGGCTATTTCCAAAGACAGTGCCCAGGATTATACCCACATGGTTCAGCAGGATGACGGTCACTGGAAAGCGATAAGTGATGTTAAGGGAGTTCAGTCCGGCTGGCAGATTAAAGGGTGTAAACAGGCTTCATGGTCGCCTGTGACATGCGTCTGGGTTCCAAGAGAATTTCATATTCTCACATGTATACCCGAAGATCCCTATTATAACATGGGGAAGATGGAATTCTGGATCGATAAAAAGAGCCTCTGGGGTCAATACAAACTCATGTGGGATATAGCCGGGGAATACTGGAGAACCGGATCCTATATGCCCCAGTTCATGAAATGGGATAAAATTACCCAATCGAGTAATATGCATCTTTTTTATGATGTAAAAACAGACCATTCTTCAATTCTCAGATCCTCTGGAAAAAATATTTTCGGACGTGATCTGTTTTATGAATATAACTTGAAAAATATGAAGAAAAAATTTTCAGTTAGCCGACTTAGTACCTGGACAAAATAGGAATAAAGTATAGACCGTCCATGGTAATTGCACAACATGTAGTAAAAAAGGGTTTAGATTTTAGGGCCTGCCATAAATTTGATAAGATTTATGGCAGGTTTTTTTATTTCCGTGAACTCTTTAAGAGTCCTGTTGCTATGCCGGACCCGATCCGGTACGCACCTTTATATTGACCTGAAATTTTTTTTTGAGTATAGATATCAGGAGTGTTGTTAAAATGCTTGGGGCTGGTTTTAATTTCAGCAATACAGCAATACGCTGAGCTATAATAAAATTTAAAAACCTCTGAAACTCGCTGCGCTCAAACAGCCAGAGTTTTTTAAATTTCACCATAGCTCAGTTCTGCCATCTAATGACCAAAGTTATAACCAAGCCCAAATAATTTTTCATATCTTCATATAGTATAGACCGTCACATGAATAATTTATATAACCAGCATGCTCTGTCGGGCACAACAAAATATGAAAATGAGATAGCGTTTAATGACATTTTATAAATTAGTAGAATTCCTTAATTCATAATTTATCATTTTCATATAAAGGTAATAATAAAATGCTAAATAAACTTGAAATGAATCTGGCCAGACGCGAAAATCTTGGAGACGGGATAAGAAGAACTTCAAACAGATATCCCGATAAAACTGCATTGATATTTTATGATTTAAATAATGCTGTGGAATCCTGTACTTATAAAGAACTTAACCAAAAGGTAAACCGAGTGGCCAACAGCCTCCTTGAAATGGGACTAACAAAGGGTGACAGGGTAGCGGTATTATCCCGTAACAGTGCTAAAATGGTCATACTAAGCTGCGCCCTTTTTAAACTTGGGGCATGGTTTACCCCTGTTAATTTTATGCTGAGCCGACAGGAGATAAAAAGTCTCATCAATTTTGCCGAACCGAAATTTTTTTTTGTGGAGGATTTATTTGAAGAAAAGGTAAAAGAAGTTGGGGAAAGCATGAAGTCGGTTGAACATTTTGGATACCTGGGCGGACCAGGTACGGCAACACCCGGTGGATGGATAGATTTCAATAAATTACTCGAAGGCGGAGATGATGAACCGGAAGTGCTGGTGGAAAATGAAGATGAAGCAGCCCTTTTTTTTACAAGTGGCACAGAATCTGCGCCCAAGGGGGTTATGACAACTCACAATTCTTTTTTTGCATCCCATTTATCCTATCAGATGATTTTTCATATGACCCATGAAGATTTTTTTTTACTTTCCCTCCCCATGATTCACATGGCAGGATTTGATCTCCTTCTCCTCTCCCTTACTGCCGGGGCAACTGTTGTGATGACTCAACTTCCAAAACCTTCCCAGATACTTGAACTTCTTGATAAACATAAAATTACTTCCACAGCTCTTCCCCCCACCATTTATGTGGCGCTTTTATCCGAACTTGGAGTGGAGGATTGCTGTTTTGATAGTGCAAAAAAATTTTTAACATGGTCGTCAACAATACCAAAAGCGATGGTGGATGGCTGGAAAAAGATTGCGCCCAATCTCTCTTTTTTTACGGGACAGGGATCAAGCGAGTCCTCTGCAACTGTTATAACAGGAGGCTGGTTTACTAATTGGGATGATATCCCGAACCATGATGGCCGGTGGGTCGGAACACAGGGTCTGTACGGAATTGAGCTGAAACTTGTGGATGAAACAGGCAAGGAGGTGGCTGTTGGCGAACCCGGGGAGCAGTTAATAAGAGGCCCTGCTTTGATGAAAGGATATTATAAAAATGATGAAGCAAATAATAAATCCTTCCGCGATGGATGGTTCTATACAGGAGATGTACTTTTTAGTGATGAAGCCGGGAATTATTTTTTTGCTGACAGAAAAAAGGATATGATAAAAACCGGGGGTGAAAATGTTTTTTGTCAGGAAGTGGAAAGTGTAATAGGAACACATCCAGGGGTTATGCAGTGTGCTGTTTTTGGTATGCAGGACGACCGATGGGGCGAAGCAGTAACAGCGGCTGTTGTTCGAAAGTCAGGCTCTGAGGTAACACAAGAGGATATTATTACTTTTTGCAAGGAAAAAATTGCCGGATTTAAAGTACCCAAACGGATTTATTTCAGATCAGCTTTACCCATGAGTGCTGCCAACAAAATTCTTAAAAGAGAATTAAGAGTTGAATATACCAAAGAATTGACGTAACTATTCGGCGAAACAACCGGGCTCCCGGCCTCTATTTTAAAAATAACGTTCATTACGATTAGCTGTTATGGGGTTCCCAAAAAACATGGAATTTCAATTAGTTGGGTGCTGAATTTAAAACATTGTTACTTAAACGGTTGTAAAGCAAAAAAACAGAAAAAAAGGATAAATCAGCTGCGAATGAAAACAGGTTATATCGATAAAATTTCCATATCCAGGGCAAAGCCTCCTTTTTTACAAACTTCATCAGATATTTCCGGCAAAGGGATTGAAAAAATATTAATATCCGAAGAATTAATTGCAAAAAGGGTTAAATCTCTATCCAGTCAAATTTCCCTGGATTATAAAAATTATCATGAACTCACTGTTTTAGTTGTATTAAAAGGCGCCTTTGTTTTTGCCTCCGACCTTATAAGGAAAATCCATAGTGCAGGGCATCTTAATGTTAAGCTCGAATTTATCGCTGTAAGTACTTATGGTAATCAGATAAAAAAATCGGGTGAAGACAACCGGGGGGTTAAGATATTGCTGGAACCTGAAAATATCAGCGGAAAAGATCTGCTGATTGTTGAAGATATTATTGATCAGGGCTTTACTCTTTCTGCAATCAGGGAATATTTGTTGAAAAGTAAAAAAGCGAAATCCGTAAGTACATGCGTTTTACTGGAAAAGGATTTGGTTAATCCATCAAAAGAGGTTTCAGCATCAAGGAAGAATTATAATTGTGATTATATCGGTTTTAAAATTGCCGACCAATGGGTGGCAGGTTATGGGACAGATGCAGCCGGAGATTTAAGACACCTTCCTTTTATTGTTGTTGTAAACGAAAAATATTATACACAGAAAATATAACTATAGATATTCAGACAATAAAGTAACTATTCAGCGTCTCTGATTTAAGATAGGCAGCAGGTATGATCTGATTAAAACATTTGAAATTGTTTGAACGGATTAGAGAGCGTTAAGAAAGAATCCATCAGGTCTGAACTTATTGACGTCATTTTTTGGCATACTATTACGCAAGCTTATATTTTTAACAGATTCTTTCTTTACGACCTCTTATCTGTGAGTTTTTCATGGTTTAATCAGATTATACCTGTTGCCGTACATATTCGCTGAATAGTTACACAATAAATTTCATAAAGCTTTAAAACGTGCTCAAAAAACAAGGAAATTTTTGATCATTCCTACAAATACACACAGGTTGAAGGTATGAGGTAGAAAATTGAAGTGGTGACGAGTTTTCTCCTTCAACCTTCAGTCTAAAAGCCTTCAGCGCAGCTGGTTAGCATAAAACCAGAAAAGGAGACATAAATGCAGATTAAATCCATGATTCGGACGGTGGAAGATTACCCTAAAAAAGGAATCATGTTCAGGGATATTACTACTTTGATTAAAGAACCTTTGGGCTTAAGGCTTGTAATAGATAAGCTTGCTCAGAGATATATTACTGATGATATTGATTTTGATATAATAGTAGGGATTGAGGCCAGGGGTTTTATAATAGGCGGGGCCCTTGCATATGCCCTGGGAAAAGGTTTTATCCCCATAAGAAAAAAGGGGAAACTCCCTGCAAAAACAGTGGCTCAGGAATATGAGCTTGAGTATGGTACTGATATTATTGAGATGCATGAATACTCTTTTAAAAAAGGGACAAAGATTTTGTTAGTAGACGATCTCCTTGCCACCGGTGGTACTGCCCTTGCCGCTGCAGCTTTGGTTGAAAAGCTTGGAGGGTCTGTGGCTGAATTTTGTTTTATTGTTGATCTGCCGGACGTGGGGGGAGGGGAAAAACTGCGTGAAAAAGGTTATAAATTTTACACATTAACCGAATTCGAAGGTGAATAAAAAACATCGTGCAAGATAAAGCCAAGCATTATGGAAAAACTGTTATCCAGAAAGTGGGACTGATATCAGGTCCCTTTATTTTTTTATGCCTCTGTATCTTTAAAACCTCACCGGAAAAACCTCTGGCATGCAACATGGCAGCAGTGGCTGTTTTTATGGCGATCTGGTGGATTACAGAGGCTGTCCCCATTTCTGTTACTGCCCTTCTTCCTGTGGTACTATACCCCCTGTTTGGCATAATGACCGGCAATGCAACTGCCCATCTATACATGAACAGCACAATTTTTTTATTCATGGGTGGTTTTATGATAGCCTTGACCATGGAAAAATGGGGGCTTCACAAACGGATCGCATTTACAATCATACGAATCATAGGGGGAGGCTCTTCTCGGATAATACTCGGTTTTATGACTGCTGCGGCATTTTTATCCATGTGGATATCAAATACCGCAACAGCCATACTGATGGTTCCCATAGGCCTTGCGGTCATCTTTCAGATGGAGGAGCGGTTTGGTGAGGAAAAATCACGTAAATTCACCGTGGGCTTAATGCTGGGAATAGCCTATGCCTGTTCTGTGGGGGGAATCGCGACCCTTGTGGGCACTCCCCCCAACTTATCCTTTGCCCGGATTTTTACAATAATATTTCCCAAAGCCGAGCCCATAGGTTTTGGCCAATGGATGGTGATGGCTCTCCCCATAACTTTAGCCATGTTAGCTTTGCTTTGGGTTTTGATAACAAAAGTCTTTTTCCGGGCCGGACCTGATCTAATACCGGACAGATCTATGATAGATAAGGAGTATCATAAACTGGGAAAGATGATATACGAAGAAAAAATTGTACTTACTCTGTTTTTAGCCACTGCGTTTTTATGGATCTTCAGGAAAAAAATCGTTTTAGGAGTACTGGCAATACCAGGATGGTCACAATTTCTTCCATACTCCAAGATGATAGATGACGGAACAGTTGCTCTTTTTATCTCTTTGATTCTTTTTTTAATCCCTGCAAAGAATGGAGATTCAAAAACCCTTACTGTGATGGGACCCGATGTGTTTAAAAATATTCCATGGGATATAGTACTCCTTTTTGGAGGTGGCTTTGCCCTGGCAAAGGGTTTTCAGGTTACTGGCCTGTCGGAAATAATAGGGAGCCAATTTAAAGGATTATCAGATACATCACCATTTATTATTATAAATATTCTCTGTTTAACACTTACATTTTTAACAGAACTTACATCCAATACAGCAACAACAGAAATGATACTTCCCATTCTTGCTTCAGTCGCTGTTGCCATAAAAACCAATCCGTTATTTCTTATGATCCCCGCGACTATATCTGCATCCTGTGCATTTATGATGCCGGTGGCAACACCACCCAATGCGATTATTTTCGGCAGCGGCAGAGTCAGAATAATTGATATGATAAAAATAGGGTTTGTGGCTAATATTGCAGGTGTAATTATTATTACAGTAATATTTTATTTTCTTGGAAAAATTGTTTTTTTCATTGACCCGGCGGCATTGCCCATGTGGGCAAAATAAAATATGGCTATAAACAATTCTCAGTTTGAATCGGAACATGAGCTAAACACGCATTCAATAATCGAAGCGGCAGCTCGTGTTCCCAAAAACGACGATTAAATCTGTAGCAAAATTCGTCTATATATTCACCGAGGTATTTGTGGGAAACCCCATGAAAAGTTCCATTGATAAAAGTCTTCAAGTTGCCGATCACGATATGAACAAACGGCAACCACTTTCCCGCTTTCTCTGGTGGGGTAACTTTTTTCTGATGCGTATGCTTTTCGGCAG
>JAUVKE010000449.1 GCA_030592105.1 Desulfobacteraceae bacterium | reverse complement strand
AGCAGGATAAGATTATAAATTATGAAATAGGTAAAACAATAAAACATACCATAGAACCTGTTGGAACGATTAAGAGATTATCTGTGGCTGTGATGATAGATGGTTCTTATAAGCCTGTTATGCCAGCAGCTAAAGTTGAAAAGAGTAAAGAAGAAAAAAATAAAAAAGAAATAGGTGAAAATACGGAAATTTCTGTTCCTGAAAATGAATATCTACCACGGACACAAGAAGAGATGCGCATGTTTGAAGGGATCGTGAAAAGTGCGGTTAATTTCAATACGCAAAGGGGTGACACGATAGAGATTATAAATATACCTTTTGAAATATCCAAAATATTTGAAGATAAAGAACCAGAAGAGCCTGCTGATCTATTTTATAAGATTATGAAATTTAAACCTTTTTTCAAACAGATATTTGCAGGTCTCGCTATTCTGTTTTGTTTTATATTTATTATAAGACCATTGCTTAAATGGATGACCTCAGACTCAGTAAAGGATATGCCGCTTTTAACACAGCTGCCAAAAACAGTGAAAGAGCTTGAAAGAGAATATGCCCATGGTATTCCAAATATGCCTGCGCAGAACACAGCGTTGAATGTAATTACAGCGAATAAAGCAGCTGCGGCAGGTTTGATGAAGGATTGGCTGAAGGAATAAGAAGCATGTTTGTAATCAGCGTGGCTGAATAGTTACTATGCAGTTATGTTTAATGATTTAACCTGTCATTAAAATTAAAAATATGGATAAAATAGGTCTTAAGGGTTCAATAAAAGTTGCAATACTGATTAAGTCGATGGGTATGGCTGCTTCTAAAGAAATTCTCGATTATTTTACAGACGCTGAGAAAAATACCATAACAAAGCTGGCATCTGAATTAGGGGATGTATCTCCGGCTGTTGTTAATAATATTGCAGGTGAGTTTGCTGGTTTGCTCGGAGCCAGACTGGGACAGGATGGGATTCTGCCTGCTGTAACTGGTTCTCAGCCAGGTCAGGTCGTACAGGGTGGAGTGACAGCACAGCCAGGTCAGGTTGTACAGGGTGGGGTAACAGTGCAGCCGGGCCAGGTTGTACAGGGCGGAGTGACAGTACAGCCAGGTCAGTTAGTACAGTCCGGCGGCACAGTAATGCAGCAGGGTTTGGCGACTCAGTCTGCCCTTGGTGGCCAACCCGGTATGATTTTTCAGGCGGATCAGGGTACTCAGCAGAGCCAGGAAGTACAGCAAGACAGTGGGGACGGAGATGAAAAAAAACAAACAGCAGCAGTTTTAACTGCTTTACGTGCTATGTCTTCGGAACAGGTTGTGCAGTTGATCATTGACGAACATCCACAGACAATTGCCTTGATTCTTGTTAATCTTGAAAAAAAGATGGGAAGTGAAGTTTTAGCTGGTCTTCCTGAAGAAAAGATGATTGACGTTTCGTACAGAATAGCTAAATTAGACAAAATTTTACCGGGTATGGTTAATGAAATCAATCAGGTTTTTGCAGATCTATTGGGAAACAGGGAAGCTTCTGCTGTTCAGAAGACAGATGGGGTTGATAGTCTTGCTGATATTTTAAACAGGATGGATGGCGTTGCAGCGAATATTATTTTAGAAGAAATGGAAGAGATTGATTCGGAAATTGTTGAGCTTATCCGACAAAAAATGTTTGTATTTGATGATTTAGTACTGGTTGATGATAGAGGAATGCAGAATGTGCTGCGAAGTGTGGAGACAAAAACTCTTGCCCTGGCATTAAAAGCTTCGGCTGATGATGTAAAAAATAAGATTTTTAGTAATATTTCAGAGCGGGCATCTCTTATTTTAAAAGAAGAGATAGATTCTCTTGGTGCAGTAAGGATGAAAGATGTTTCAGAGGCACAACTGATAATTACCAGAATAATTCAGGAAAAAGAGAGTAAGGGTGAACTTGTAATCAGTGGCCGTGGAGGTGAAGAGTTCATTGGATAAAAGATTAAAAATACCGGCTTTAGCACAACAAGATAAAGATGAGCATTATTCATTTCCGGATATTATTAAAGAAAAGTTATCTCCGGATAAAAAAAAGGATATACAAGATAATGCTTTTAAACGATTAATTCTGAAAAGTGCTGATGGGTCATTAGCTGAGATGGAGGCCGATTCTGCTGCTAATGAAAAAAAAGCTTATGCTAAAGGCTATGCAGAGGGGAAAGCAGCAGGCATTCAGGAAGAAAATGCAAAAATAACAGCATCAGTTAATGACTTTCAAATAATAATTTCAAGCTTCGAAAGACTGAAAAGTGAAATCTATAAACAATCTGAAAGCAATACTATAAAAATTGCTTTGGCAGTTGCAAAAAAAATTGTACTCAGGGAAGTCT
>JAUVKE010000016.1 GCA_030592105.1 Desulfobacteraceae bacterium | reverse complement strand
GCGGCATTTTTAAAAGAATTTACAGGCATAGAGATAACATTTCTTGAATGGATAAAGTTTGCAATGCCTGCAGCTATTATTACAGTGCCGGTTGCCGTACTTATTGTTTATTTTGTTTTCAGGCCAGATCCCAAATTCAAGCTCCCTGAATTTGATGAAGATCTCGGTCCATTAACATCCATGGAAAAAAGAACTATTACCATCATTACCCTCTGTTTTCTCTTCTGGCTCACAAAGGGTCTTCATGGAATACATTACTCAGTTACAGGTATGCTTGGAGTCAGTGCTCTGACACTTGCAGGGGTTTTGAAATGGGAGGATATCAACGATAACCTGGAATGGGGTACGGCTCTTTTTATTTTTGGTGGCGGTATTTCACTGGGTCTGGCAATGGGCTATTCAGGTGCGGCTGACTATTTTGCCCATCTTTTCTTTCCTCTGATACAGGGTAAAGGCTGGCTTGTTCTGTTTATCGGGGTAGCGGTTTTCGGAGCTCTTGTTACAAATGCCATGGCAAATGTTGCTGCGGCCGCTTTGATATTGCCCATAGTAATTCCCATGGCGATGCTTGAAGGGGTTGACCCCAGAGTTTTGGCTTTATGTCTTGGAACGGCGACTTCTTTTGCCATGCTCCTTGTCATAGGCTGCCCTCCCAATGCAATCGCATACAGCTACAGATATTTTAAGGCCTCTGACCTCACAAAGCTGGGTCTTGTGGCAACACCTGTTTTACTGATTGTGCTGATAATTGTGGCGGGAACCTGGTGGAAAATTCTTGGTTTGGTATAGTAAATATTTTATTATGATGGTAAAAGTGGGACACTATGGAAAATGTTCGAATTCTTTTTATTGATGATGAAACTGCATTTCTCGATACAATCATCAAACGTATGAAAAAAAGAGGCTTTAACCCTACGCGGGCTTCAAGCGGGAGTGACGGGCTGGCTATACTTGAGAAAGAACCGATTGATGTGATCGTGTCAGATATCAGAATGCCGGGAATGGACGGCATAGAGGTTCTTGGTGAAGTTAAAAAGAGGTACCCAAAAGCAGAAGTTATACTCCTGACCGGTCACGCCACATCACATGATGGCGTGGTTGGGATCAAGGAAGGAGCCTTTGATTATTTAAGCAAGCCCATAGAGTTCGATCATCTGGTGAGCAAAATCAGGCAGGCCTTTGACAAAATTCTTCGGGATGAGGAAAAGAAAAAGGAAAACGAATTCAGAATCAAAATGGAGCAGCAGATGATAGCTACAAAAAGGCTTGCCTCTTTGGGTACCCTTGCTGCCGGAGTTGCCCATGAAATTAATAATCCCCTGGCTATTATTAATGAATCAGCGGGGTGGATGAAACTGATTCTTGAAAAAGAAGAGCTTGCAAAGATGCCTCGCAAAGCTGATTTTAAAATGGCTATTGGCAAGATAAATAATGCAGTGGAGAGGGCAAGAGTAATTACCCATCAGCTCCTGGGGATTGTCAAGAAAGATAATGCGGTTTTATCGGAAGTAAATGTCAGGGAGTTTATTGATGAAATTATTCAGATGGCGGGCGTGGAGATCAAGAGCAAGGATATAAAAATAATAAAACATATTGATGATACCCTTACAACTGTATGGATTGATCCTCACCAGGTAAGGCAGGTTCTGATTAATCTTGTAACCAATGCTGTTCATGCAACCCCTGACGGAGGAAAAATTTTTCTGGCGATTGAAGATTTCGACAAAAATATTCTCTTTATCATAAAAGATACTGGCGAAGGTATACCAAAAGAAAATCTGGAAAAGATATTTGAACCCTTTTTTACTACCAAAAGTCCTGGAAACGGTACAGGTCTTGGGCTCTTTATTATCAAGGGGATTATAGAAAAACTTGGGGGGGAAATAGATGTTAACAGCAGGGTGGGGGTTGGCACCACTTTTTGTATTACATTTCCGAAGTAACTGAAATTAAAAACGAATTTATAAGCAGGGAGAAAACATATCATGATCAAAATACCAGCCAGGATACTGGTAGTCGATGATGAAGTAGATTTTGCAGAAATGCTTTCTTTAAGGTTAAAAGAAGTTGGAGAAATTGTCATGTCCGTCCACAACGGTCAGGATTGTTTAAAAACCCTGGAGGAAAAAGATAATATTGATATTGTTATTCTCGACATAAAAATGCCTGGAATGGACGGCATTGAAGTCTTAAAAGAGATTAAGAAAAAATTTCCCCTGGTGGAAGTTATTATGCTTACGGGTCATGGCAGCGCAGAAACCGCTGTGGAAGGAATGAAGCTAGGCGCTTATGATTATTTAATGAAACCCGCTGATTTCACTGATCTTACGGCAAAACTTGAAGGAGCCAGAAAAAGAAATGATGAGCACAAAGAGCGGATAAGAGTGGCCGAGTTAAAGCTTCTTTTGCGTAAAACAGGAGAATTTTAAAAAATTGGGAACGCGTACCGGTTTATATATCAACGCTTTTTTTCTTCGTTCCCAGGCTCTGCCTGGGAGCGGGGGGGAAGGTATGGATATCAGCTGAATGAGTATACCTTTAATTTTATAATCTGATTATTTTATTTTGCTGCGTAGAGCATATCTTTGTAAGCTCAAAATTGCCTGTGAAAGTTTTTCTTCTTCTTTATAGTTAATTTCAATTATTCTAACAGCATAATAGCGGCATCTCTTTTTTATACTTTTTTCTGACCTTATAATCTCTATTTTATGAACCTCTACATCCTCTATTTTTTCTTCAAAATCAGGAAATACGAATTCAACATTATTTAACACTTCCCCGGGTTCAAAGCATATATCACTTTCACCTGATTTATCATCGCAAAGAAGAAAGCCTCCTGAGCTTATATTAACAACTTCAAGGCCACACTGTTTTGACTCTATTTCACAAAAAAATTTTGTTTCCAATGGTACATCTACCCTGAAATTCATTCTACGCTGATATTTTTCAATAAACTCAGGAAATTTGAACCAGATTTTATCTCCATCCACTTTAATTATGGATGTTTCGAAAAGATATTTTATACTCTCCTTTGAAAATTCAAAAAATATTTTAACGGACTGATCCTCAGCCACAATCTCTATAAATTCCCTGGAACAGTAAACAAGAAATCTGGAAAAAACAAATAATGTTCGAACGCCTTCAATAATCACAAGATATTCATGTTCTTTATTCTTTATATACATTCTTATAAGAGTCTTGTCCTGCTGCAACTCTTTTAGTATATTTGCTATTTGAGAATCAAAAATTTTATCTATATTTTTCATATTTACAATAAAAACCAGTGGTCTCAGATTAGGAAATTGCGCGGAACAAAAACAATCAGCCCTTACTTATGCAAAATTTCAGCCGAACATTTGTTACTCACCAGAAATAAGGTTATATTTTTGTATTTTTCTATAAACAGTTGTTGCATTTATACCCAGAAGTTTAGCAGTTTCAACACGATTTCCCCGGGTCTTCTCCAAAGCAGCTTTAAGATGCTCTTTTTCAAGTTCAGCAAGTGTAGCAAATCCATTTTCACAGTTTTTTGTTTCTTTGATGTGCGGTTCAAAGCCCTTAACCGATGGCACACCAAGCGTATCAGCCTTTTCCAGGATCACTGCACCTGCTATTATATTTTCCAGTTCCCGTACATTTCCTGGAAATGGATATTCCAATAACCAGGCAGATAATTCATTTGAAATTGATTTGATCATCTTATTACTTTTTTTTGAATATTTTTTCAGGAAGAATCGTGCCAAAGGGAGTATATCTTTTTTTCTTTCTCGTAAAGGCGGGATCTTGATATTGTACATATTAAGTCGATAGTAAAGGTCGGCTCTAAAACGCCCTTTTTCAATTTCTTTATTGATATCACGATTTGTGGCAGATATCAGATGAACATCTATGGTTCTTACACGGGTACTCCCAATACGATAAAGCTCACGCTCTTCAATAACACGTAAAAGTTTCCCCTGTAGTGACATATCAAGCTCAGTAATTTCGTCAAGAAAAAGGGTGCCCCCCTCTGTTTGCTCAAAAAAACCCTTTTTATCTTTAATAGCATCTGTATATGCTCCCTTGGAATATCCAAAAAATTCAGCTTCAAATAATGTTGCACTGAATGCAGCCATGTTGACTGCAATAAAAGGAGCTTTAGCGCGGCTGCTAAGATTGTGCATAACACGTGCAATTTTTTCCTTACCCACTCCTGATTCACCTGTTATAACCACATTATAATCGGTGGATGACACAGCTTCAACCTGATGAAAAAGCATAGCCATTTTTTCATCTTCTGACACAATATCTTTAAACGCTTCAAGATTTGCAAGACCTGCAAATAATTGTTTTCTTTCAAAAAAGGATAAACCGAATTGTAAGTTATATCTTTCTAAAGCCCGATTCACGATCAATACAAGCTGATTCATATTTAAAGGCTTGACAAGATAATCATAGGCACCAAATTTTATAGCATCAACAGCGGTGGCCACATCATCAAGTGCCGTCATAATAATTACTACTGTCTCGGGAAATTCTTTTTTTATCTGTTTCAAAAGTTCTATGCCTGTAACATGGGGCATAATAATATCAAGGAGTACAACCTTGAAGTGATAAATTCTAATAAGATCAATTACCCGCCTACTGTCGGAAAGGGTAACAGGCTCAGGAATTCCTGCGTTAACCATCCCTGCTTTGAGAGTCAAAAGAGCGCCCAGATCATCATCAACTATTAAAATATGGGTATTATTATCAGACATCGATTCCATAATTTGGACCTCTTTAATTTTAATTTAAGATGATTTAAAATCTTCTTTAATCAATTCTATGGCAATCTATCCATCGTCTGAAGAAAAATTAACTTTTTTAAAGGATTCTGCCTTGAATCCCCATCAAAAACAGGAATAGTATCTTTTTAAATCTTTTCAAAGAAAAATATTAAAACAATAACAGAGTGAAATTATTTATTTGAACATCTATAGTGCATACCCGACCCAGAATTTTTTAATACCCACATTGTTTAAATGCAGCCTCTTTGCTTGTGTCATATTCTTGACGACTCGTCAATGTATTAACTGAACAAATTTATTTTTTCAGAACAAGAGATAATTCAAGGGACAATATGGGATAAAAATATCTTACCGGCGATATATTTTTCTGGCTTAAAAAATGCATAAAAATATATAAGCAGGTAAGCATTCTATCCTTTTTTTTAAAAAGATCGTAATTATTCAGCTAATATGTACGGCAACAGGTATAATCTGATTAAATCAAGTAAAACTGCCTAAATAAAAACCATAATTTTTTAGTCTCCCTTGAACTATAAAAAATTTCATGGTTTTCCCTTGGGCACCAAATGATTTCGGTTAATAATGGAACTTCTTGTAATAGACGATAACAAAACAACTCTGCAGCAATATAAACTTAATATAAGCTGGTTTGGGCACTTGGTTCATACCGCAGAAAATGGAATAATGGCATGGGATATGCTCAACAAACTACCTGTGGATATAGTTATTACTGACTGGATTATGCCGCAGATGAATGGGCTGGATCTTTGCAAGAAAATACGGAATACAAATTTCAAAAGGTACATATATGTCATCATCGTAAGTGCTGAAACTGATAAAAAAAATATAGCCGATGCCCTGGATGCGGGAGCAGATGATTATATTACAAAGCCTGTAAATTTTGATGAACTCAAATCCCGTATTAATATTGGAACCAGAATTATATCCCTGGAAAAAAAACTCCAGGACAAATATAAATCCATAAAAAAAAATTAGTTCCAGACCCTTAGAACTTTTGTAAATCTTCTTGAAGTTTACAATAAAGACCTTGGAAGTCACTCTCAGCGAGTCGGTAAATTAGCAATAAAACTTGCTAAAATGAACCCGAATGTTTCAGAAGAAGACTATGAACTTGCAGGAGCTGCCGGCTTACTCCATGACATTGGGATCATAGGCCTTCCTGATAAAATATTGTCCAAAAAAAGAACCGAATTAAGCGCCGATGAAAAGCTGCAATATCTGTCTCACCCTGTAAGGGGAGAAATAATATTCAATGAAATCGAAACTATGCGTGATATCGCCAGGATTATCAGGTCTCACCATGAACAGTTCAACGGCAAAGGATTCCCTGACGGCCTTTCAGGTAATGAAATTCCCTTGCTTGCCCAGATAGTCTCTGCTGCTTCCATTTATGATAATATTATCCACAAAGGGGGAATCCCCCTGGAAAAAATCACAGAAAAACTGCACGCTTTATCCGGATATCAACTGGCACCAGCCATGGTCGATCAGCTATTTACTATAAATGCTGAAAAAATTCGGGAGGAAAATGAAAAAAAATATTTTAAAACATCCATAAAAAATTTAAAAAAAGGGATGATACTCGCAGACGATGTGAGAATGAAGACAGGTTCTATTATTATACCGGCAGAGACCATACTTACGGATCAAATTATAAAAAAGCTACAAAAATATCGTTCCATGGGCCATTTTGATCAATATGTTTTTATTTTTAAATAGCACCTGTCAAATCTTAGAGCCGAGCCCGAATTTACCCTTGAGATCAACGCAGATATCGGCTAAAAAAACGGATTTTATTCAACACTAAATAACAAACAAATATACATTTTTTATAACTATTCAGCTGATTTGTAAGCAACAAGTATAATTTGATCATACCTGTTGCGCCTCTTAAATCAGCGACGCTGAATAGTTACCATTTTTTTGATAAGAGAATAATAATATGGATCTGGCAACAATAATAGGCCTTATAAGCGGAACACTACTTATCCTATCGGCAATTCTTATGGGGGGGAGCCTTTTTCTCTTTATCAATTTACCAGGTGTCCTCATTGTATTGGGCGGATCAATTGCCACAACTTTTATTAAATTTACAATGGCAGATGCCATTGGCTCAATTGGTGTAGCCATGAAGGCGTTTCTTGTTAAAATGGAATCCCCTGATGCAATAATTTCCGACATGGTATCATATGCCAAAATTGCAAAAAAAGAGGGATTAATTGCTCTGGAAAAAGAAAAGCCCAATGATTCTTTCTCTGCAAAAGCCCTCCTTTATCTGTCAGACGGTTTTGATGAAGGACTTATTGAAAATATGCTTAGCAAAGATATTAGCTTAACAGTCCAGCGGCATTCCACAGGTCAGGGTGTCTTCAAAAGTATGGGGGATAGTGCCCCTGCATTCGGAATGATAGGAACATTAATAGGTCTTGTGCAAATGCTCGCCAACATGTCAGATCCATCGAGCATAGGACCTGCCATGGCAATAGCTCTTCTCACAACTCTTTACGGAGCCATAATCGCCAATCTTGTTTGTCTGCCGATAGCAGAGAAACTCTCTTTACGATGCAAGCATGAACAGATCAACAAACGGATTATTGTCGAAGGGGCAGTGGGAATTACCCGTGGCATAGCTCCAATGGTGTTGGAAGAATCTTTAAAAATATACCTTTCGCCAAAAGAACGGGAAAAAGTTATGCCGAAAAATGAAGGGGAAAAATGAGCGACAAACCTGATAATGAAGAAGAGGTGGAAAAAGGGGCGCCCATGTGGGTTGTCACATTTGGTGACCTCATGAGTTTGCTGCTCTGCTTTTTTGTTCTTCTACTCTCATTTTCTGAAACTGATAAAGCTGTATATAAGGAGGTGGCAGGCTCGATGACAGAGGCTTTTGGTGTCCAGCGGGACAAAAAGGTCCTCGACACTCCAATGGGACAGTCTATAATCGGAAGGGAATTTGACCAGCAGATTATCCCCACGATAAGTGAAGAACAAATAATTGCATCCTATATAAAAAAAGAGATTAAAGGAGAATTAGAAAAAGCAGGAGGGGAAAGAGGAGAGGGCGCAGGGGGAACAGCAGGAGAAGGGGCCGGCGGGAAAGCCGAAAAGGGAGATAGCCTTTTAGATAATCTAATAAAGATCGAAGCGGGTGAAAACAAAGTCACAATCAAACTTATGGGTGAAAGCACATTCGATTCCGGTAAAGCAAAGATTAAACCCAACATGGTATCTATTTTGAAAAAAATAGCATCTATTATTAAGACAATGGATGGAGATATTACTGTTGCCGGCCATACAGACAATATTCCGATATTTGGAGGGCCATATAAATCTAATCTGGTTCTATCCATGGCCAGGGCTTCTAATGTAGCAGAATTAATGATTAATAAAATAAAAATTAAACCTGAAAGGATATCAGCCATGGGTTACGGTAAATACCGACCCCAAGCTTCAAATTTAACAAGGGAAGGAAGGCAAAAAAATCGGAGGGTTGAAATTGTTATACATACAAAAAAAGATAGTAACAAAAATGCGGTAAAAAAGGATCAGGATGACAATTCATTATTTATCATCCCCAACTCATAATTTTATAAGAAAATGATGAATTTTGAATTATGAATTAAGGAATTCTACTAATTTATAAAATGTCATTAACCGCTATCTCATTTTCATATTTTGTTGTGCCCGACAGGGCATGCCGGTTACAAAAAATCTATCAGGCTTTTTTGAAATGCCCTGGCTGCTGAAGCAAGTGAAACCTCATAGGCTGTTTCCTGACGCTGCATTTCAACAATCGCTCTGGCCATATCAGCATTTTCCCGCCTTGCCAGCAATTCTTCGAATTTATTTTTATAAACAGCCAATTGCTCTTCAAAAATTTCAAGTCTTTCATGCTTTGTTGCCATTTGGGACCTGACAAAATCGATCTGATCCTGTGCGCTATCTAACAAAGAAATTTGATTAGAAACATCTGATTTCACAAAAGGGGCCGCTTCCAATGCTGTTTTTAAGTCATCTAAAACAGTAAAAACACTCAGCGACGCAGGAGCCGGGCTGATAAACAGATCATCTCCTGACGCATTTACCTTGATTTGAACATCTTTTCCAGCCTTAAAATAAATATCCCCGGAATCACCATCATAGCTTCCATCTGCTAAGAACGCAGGCTTGTCAGAGTCAAACCCTGCAAAAAGATAATTGTTTTCAAACTTTGAATTTGCAAGCTGCAGCACCTGGTCATGGATTTCCTGCACCTTGGATGCCATAATAGCTCTGCTTTCAGTATCGCCTGGTATTGTTGTAATGCTTACTGCAATCTCCTTTGCATCTCCTATTAAATCGTCAATGGCATTTAATGTTGTTTCTGTAATTTCAATTCGCATTTTTCCTTGTACAATATTCCTGTTATATTGTTCCACGGAAGAGATTTCCCTTCGAAAACTCAAGATACTACTCATTCCTATGGGATCATCAGAGGGTCTGTTTATCAATTTTTCAGTCGCAACAATTTCTTGAGCTTTGACAAGTCGCTCAGTATTTTTTCTAAGATTGTTTATCACATTTTTTGCCATCATGGAGTTTGTAATTCTCATTATCTCTCCCCCGCAAAAAAAACCATATCGGCATTATGCATCTTATAAGAAAATGATGAATTTTGAATTATGAATGATGAATTAAGGAATTCTACTAATTTATAAAATGCCATTAAACGCTATCTCATTTTCATGTTTTGTTGTGCCCGATAGAGCATGCCGGTTATATCATCCTAAGCAGTGTATCTAACATTTCATTGGCCACCTGTATCATTTTTGCTGAAGCATCATAGGCATGTTGAAACTTAATCATATTGACCATCTCCTCATCAAGGGAAACGCCTGAAACGCTCTCTCTGTAATCATCAAGATGGTTCATCATTGAAATTTGATGTTCATGATTAGTTGATGCCTCTCTTACATCGGTTCCCACATTATTGACAATTGAATTACAATAATCATCAAATGTAGTCGCACCCAATGCTGGCATAAGAGTATTCTGCAAATCAGCAATGGCCAGAGCATTTGTATTATCACCATGGGCCAGGGCAGTAGCTGAAGCAGCAACAAGATTGGGATCATTTAGTATATTAGTATTCACGGCAATATCTGCTGCTGTGGTTCCTGTGAAAAAGACCTCCCCTGCTGCCCCGGCCAAATCGAATCCGCCTTGATGCAGGGTATTAACCTGTGTAATAAGAGTTCCTGTCATAGTATCCAGACGGGTCAGGTAATCGGCTATTTCAACATCCCTGGCATCAAGCCAGCCTTTTAGTCTTCCCCCTGAGAGCTCCGTTGAAATATCTGTGGTAACTCCAGTGTTATCTATAAATCCCACATTATAAAATCCATTGGCATTGGTTATAACAGCCAAATCTGCTGTAAAAACATTTTCCACAAGAGCCCTTCCTGTTCCTGTTAAAACCGTTGTTGCACCATTGCTGTTTTCAAATGTTTTTATATCCATGAGTAATGAAAGATCTTTTATTAATAATTCCTGCTGATCTCTATAATTGTTGGCATTTCGACTCTCAGCCTCCATGGATGCTATTTTATAATTAAAATCAGCAATCTGACTTGTCAGCAGATTAATATTTTCCACAGTTCCCTTGATGCTTACATTCATTTCTTTTTGTGTTTGCTGCAAATCAGAAGATATCTGATTAAATGATAAAATCATTGTTTCACTTTTTGCCACAAGGGCCACCCGTTCTGTTTGGCCGATGGGATTATTTGCCAGATCCTGCCAGGCATTCCAGAATTCGCTCATCCTCTGGCTCAACCCGCTACCAGATGCGGCATCAAAAATCATTTCCGTCTTTTCCAGGGCCCCCCGCTCAGATTCCCACTTCCCGGTTTTACTATTTTCTTCGTTTATCTGGGCAGACAAAAACTGGTCATAAATTCTTTGAATTTCCTTGACTTCTACTCCGGTTCCCATGGACCCGATGGTTGATAATACAGGCTCACTGGTGATAAGATTAACCCGTTGCCGTGAATAGCCGGGGGTATTAACATTGGCAATATTGTTTCCGGTGATTTCTATACCCATTTGTTGCGCGGAAAGAGCAACCCTTGCCGTATTAAAAATACCATGTATACCAGACATAACAGCTACCTTTTTTAAAAAATTACATTTAGGGTTTCCACATCCTGGGTTTTAGCCGAAATCTCTTTGTATTCATGCAGTAAAATCAATCAGAAGATTATAACCGGAAAAATTTAACAGCGGGTTTAAAAGTCGGTGGAATTACAAAGTTCAGGCCTCATTTGAAAATACAACTCCACTCTTATGACCTTTATAGATATTACCGCTTTTATGATAAACAAGGCCTGGAGTGGCCAGGCTGTTCAACTTGTTCAACGATTCCCGAATAATAAAAAGTGAATGCTTAAGCAAAGCCATATTTTTCTGATTTTGTTCCTTAATTTCCTTTCCGAGTTCCAACAGTTTTGACCTGCTTTTATACAACTCCAGGCCATTGGCCTGGTCAACTAATTTACATAATTTAAAAACAGTCAGCTTTTCCTGCGAAAAGTAAAAAATTTCAGACATTTCATACAAAAGATCATCGGACCGGCTGCCACATATATTAGCCTTTTCAAAGAGGTCATTTTTCTGTTCACGTGCCCTGTTCACCTCAAGGATATTTGATTCAATAATTGCTCTTTCCTCATTTTTCAAAAGATTAAGCAATGATTCAAAATGGCCAGTCTCCTCTGCGAGAATCCCAAGGAGTTTATTGCATAAATTATCAATTATTATTTTATTCATTATAGAAAATTAGAGCCACTGATTCAGCAGTGATTCCTCAATCATTTTAAATGCAATTTTTTGCCCGTCAACCTGATATGTTCCATTCTCAATATCAGTTTTTGCCTGAGCTACTTTTTTTTCATCAACATCAGGCAGGGAATCGAGCTGTTCCCTTACCTTTTGCACAACAGTTTTTGAGGATAAGGAGACCATATCCGTTTTTTCGGTTTTAAGAGAGAAATTTTCATCCGGCTGCTCATTTTTTTTTACATTATCAACCTGTTTGTTGTTAATGTATGCATCCAAATTAACAGAAGAACTGTTTGATGAAATTTTCATTTTAATTACCCTCCGGGGATATATATGAAACTATTGTGAATTTCGAGTTCAGATTAATTGAGCAAAGAATTGGAAGTGTTGTCGCATATGTATATCTTATCTTACGCCTGCTCAATATAGATATCGGCAAAGGACAGATAAACTTTAGATGCCCAGCCTATTTTTCAGTATTCCCATCATTGATATTCTTAAGTTGATTATAAAGAATTGGAGCAAGACCAATACCCGGCCCGGAAGCTATTTCCTTTGCCATGTTTGAATCAAGCATAAGGGTATATATTTCCTCTCCTTTTCCTTTATTAACAATTCCCGATTCAGGTATGGATGCCCGCATTTCCTTAAAAAGCTGGAAAATAAAAAGAGATTCCATCTCTGAACAGACTTTTTTAAGACTTTTATCATCTTTTTCCTGAAAATTTTGTATGGAATTTCGAGTTTTTTTAATCTCCATTGAAGAAAAAATAGTCTCCGCAGAGATTCTGTTTAAAGGTATACCATCCATTATATAATCTCCAAATCTGCGTGGAGCGCTCCAGCAGCTTTAATCGCCTGAAAAATTGAAATCAAATCCCGGGGAGTTACACCCAAAGCATTTAATGCCTTTACCACATCATTTATAGTAACCCCTGATTCCATTAAAATCAATCGGCTGTCCCCTTCCCTGACATTAATCCGGGTGTCAGGAGTTACCACGGTTTCACCTCTTGTATATGGAAGGGGCTGGGAAACATCAGGACTCTCTTTAATTATTATACTTAAATTACCATGAGCAATGGCAACAGTCGCTATTCTTACATCACTCCCCATGATAATTGTACCGGTACGTTCGTTAATTATAACTTTTGCAGCTATATCAGGCACAACCTCCAGCCCTTCAATCAGGGTAACCAGCTGGACAATATTCCCCACAAATCTTGGAGGAATTTTAACATCCACAGCAGCCGAATCAGAGGGGGTGGCAAGATTGTCATAAAACGCAGCATTTACCGCTTCAGCAACGCGAAAGGCGGTGGTAAAGTCAGGGGAATGCAAAACAAGGGATATTTTATCTTTCTGAAAAAAATCTGTTATCAGCTCTTTTTCGATTGTTGCCCCTTCAACTACCCTTCCCACCGTGGGAAAATTTTTCTGAACCTCCCCCCCTGCACCTCCTGCCGAGAACCCCCCTGTACTTACCGGGCCCTGGGCAATAGCATAGATCTGTCCATCCGCTCCTTTAATTGGGGTAAAAAGCAATGTACCCCCCTGAAGATTTTCAGCATCACCAATGGAACTTACCAAGATATCTATCCTGCCCCCTATTTTTGCAAAAGGTGGTAAATCGGATGTAACCATTACTGCTGCAACATTATCAACCTTTAAATCTTCAACTTTAACTGTTACACCCATTTTATCCAGCATACTCGCAAGGGATTGAACCATAAATTCAGAATCGTCGCTGTCCCCTGTTCCGTCCAACCCCACAACCAGCCCGTAACCAACAAGTTGATTTTTACGCGCCCCTTTAATCTGGGCTATATCTTTTATACGTACAGCATGGGAGGTTGAAACATAAAATACTAATATTATAATGAGTATCACCGGTTTTATCAAATATTGTTTAAGCATTGGATAGTCCTGGAAAAAAATGTAGCTATTTAATATATCTTCGTATCATATGTATAGCTTCAGGTATAATCTGAAGCGTGCCTGCAAAAAGACTAAAATGGCCAGATTATATTTAAAATACTGGCAAGCCATCCAGGTCGCTGCCTGTTATCAATTATGCCTGAACCGCTGTAATCAATTTTTACTTCGGAAATATAGGTTGAAATAACTATATTATCAGAAGAGATATCCCTGGGTCTCACAATTCCGGTGAGCTTGATCAATTGTTTATCATTATTTACAGTCACCTCTTTGGTTCCATCGATTTTCAGATTTCCGTTTGGTAACACTTGCACCACCCTTGTTGCAATATAAGCGGTGAGTTTTCCGCTCCTTTCTGTCGATCCTGACCCATCAAAATCACTCTCAAGATTTCCCTTTACTCCGGAAAAAGGATTAAAAAACGCATGGGCACTGGGAAAATCTTTCTCTAAATTAAAGAACTTTTCCAACCCACCGGAAATAGAGGATTTTCTCCCTGTCTTTGTTGCGGCCTGATTACTTGCATTGGAAGATTCAATTATTTTAACCGTAACTATATCACCAACTTTTTTTGCCTTGGGATTTATAAAAAGTTCACCTAAAGGTGAATCTTCCTGCCAGATTGATCCATTCTTTGCAATGAGCTCTGTTTCCTGCGCTGCAAGGCTGCTATCCGAAGCTTCCTGCGCAGGGTTTGTTGCAGCAACCGGCTTGTGCATCGTGCTAATACACCCGGACAAAAAAATAAAAACTGCAAACAGTATAAAAAGCAGATTGTTTTTTATAATCATTTTTATCTATCCTTTTAAAAGGCAGATAAGATAATTTCGTAACTATTCAGCTGCGCTGATTTAAGACACGCAACACATATCAGCTGAATAGTTACATAATTTCAAAAATTGACTATTACCGTCTTGGAATCGAGTACAGTTGCGTATATTACTCTTTTGGAATCAAGATTTAAGACCCTTAATGTTTCACCCTTACGCCCTTTTTCCATAATTTTCCCAACGGTTCTTATTTTCAAACCACTGGATTCGATAATCATAGATACCACATCCCCCCGTTTCACAAGGGGTGGAAATTCAACAAGATTTGTTTTTAACACAGTTTTAGCATTGATCGCTTTTTTCGTCCTTTTCCCTAAAACAGATTTTATATCCGTTATAACATTGGATGATATTTTTTTAATATTCATGGTTTTAAGAAGTAGATCATCTTTTGTTATCACCGCATATCTTGCCAAGGGTCGTTTTGTAACAACAACATCAGATAAAACTTCCAGAAAAACCTGAACCCCAATTTTTTTCTGGAACATTCCATTAACTTTAAATGAAACCGGAACAAATATAGACCCCGACAATCCTATCTTTTGGGGGGAGAAGACCTCGTAGGTAACTCTCCCTTCCGGAAGGATTAAATCCTGCCCCACGCATATTTTTGTTATCCTGCTTTTGTTATATTTTTGCAGGATATCCCTTTGAACAAAATCTTTAATTATATTTTCTATCTCTTTCTGCTTTATCAGGGTATAATTTCTGGTTATTTCAATTTTTTTATCAATGTGCAGTTTAATGCTCAATGGATCAATTTTATTTTTTTTCAGGCAACGCCGGATCTGTCGTTCATTTATATGAATTTTTCTTCCAGGAAACGGAGCCTTTCCAATATAAATTGGCCTTAATTTTTGAATAAACTTTTCATCATTCCCTTTTATCCCTGCAATATCCCCAAGAAGTATTCTGCTGTGGGAAATAGCAGTTTTTTTATAAACATCAATTATTGTGATCTGAGCCATTGCAAGACTTTTGCAATCAATAAAACCCAGAAAAAAAATTAATAAATAGCATATAATCAATTGAAGTTTATAAGTTTTCATAATGATACAACTACCGTTGTAATTATTCAGCATCGCTGATTTAAAATACGCATCAGATTATACCTGTTGCCGTACATATTAGCTGAATAGTTACCTACCGTTTAAGGTTATTCGTAATTTGCAGCATATCGTCAGATGTCTTAATCGATTTACTGTTTATTTCATAAGCTCTTTGCGCGGTTATCATATTAACCATTTCATCTACAACACTTACATTTGACAGTTCCAGATAGCCCTGTGCAATAGTTCCAAACCCTTCTTCCCCTGCTGTACCAACAATGGGATCCCCCGATGCAGCACTCTCCAGCATCAAATTTCTACCTATACTGTTTAAGCCTGGAGGATTAATAAACCGTACAAGGTCAATATTCCCCACAACAGCAGGTTCAATTCCCCCTGGCTGTAAAACTGAAACTGTTCCGTCTGATCCAATGGCAATTGATACAGCATCTATTGGAATTGCTATTTCAGGTTCCATAGGATATCCGTCAGAAGTAACTATCCGACCGTCGCTATCCATTTTAAATCCACCGGCTCTTGTATAGGCAATATCTCCATTGGGTTGAAGGATCTGGAAAAAGCCCTCACCCTCTATGGCTAAATCGAGCCTGTTTTGGGTGTGCTGCAGGCTTCCCCCTTCAAAAATTTTTTGAACCGCAGCCGGCCTTACACCATGGCCAAGCTGAATACCTGTGGGGACCTCTGTATCTGCTGATGAAGAAGCACCTGCAGTACGAACCGTTTCATAGAGTAAATCCTGGAAATCGGCCCTCCCCTTTTTAAAACCTGAAGTATTTACATTGGCAAGATTATTGGAGATAACATCAATATTTAATGCCTGTGCCTGCATTCCTGAAGCTGCCGACCATAAACTGCGTAGCATATTTCACCCTCCCATGGAGCCTGAAAAAATATTTTGAAGATCTTATCCGATTCGTCCCACCTCATTGACAGTCTTCCCTGTGACCTCATCAATGGACCGGATAATTTTTTGATATGTCTCATACCCCCTGATCGCATCAATCATATTAATCATGGATCTAACAGCATTTACATTGGATCCTTCCAAAAAGCCTTCTTTTACCTTTATCTTTTCCGGAGTAATTTCAGAAACACTGGGATCTTCCATGGCAAAAAGTGTATCCCCTACTTTTTTCAGAGAATAGGTGGTGGCAAAATCGACAATTTTCAATGAATTTATCTCTTTATTATCGACTGTTATGCTTCCCTCTTCATCAATAACAAAATTCTGATCATCAATATCTGCAATTTTTATTTCCCCACCATCGCCTAAAACAGGAAATCCAGCCTGGGTCACCAAAAGCCCCTCATTATTGAGTGTAAAATTGCCACTCCTTGTATACCTTATGCCATCGGGGGTCTTAATTGAAAAATAGCCATCCCCCTCCAAAGCCACGTCCAGCTTATTACCTGTATACTGCATATTACCGGCTGTAAAATCCGGTTTGGTACCTAATGATATGGGGAGAAGTACCTTGGGAGTATTCTGATTTATTTCTTGAACATCGCTGGAATTAATTAGTTCAAACCCTTTAAAATTAATCCGGTCTTCCTTGTAACCGGATGTATTAACATTAGCTATATTATTGGAAATAATTTCCAGCCTGAGCTTATTATTCATGGCACCTGCTGCAGCCATATAGATTGCACCACTCATATTAATCTTCTCCTGATATATTATTTTGGCTCTCCCTCTCCTGCCATCATGAATGCAATAAATACACCACCTGTTTGGCTAAAGTTAATCCCTCGCCTTCAAAACCAATACTATAAAAGATTACAGGGAAAAAAACGGTCGGAAAAACAGAATATTCATTCAAATTTTATTTTAACAACCAGGTAATATTTACCTGGCATATGAACAAAAAACAGGATTTCTCATCTAAATTAAAGGTGTGGTTGCCCCTACTCTTTCAATCCGATTGAGATAATTTTCTCAAATTCAAAACCAGATCTATTTCGCACCTTGGTCTTTTAACCATTTTTGAAATATCATCAAGATTATACCCGGAATCGGCCAATCCTGCAGCTGTGGAGTATGGATCTTCAGCAAGATTATCTTCAGCAGATTTAATAATAAAATCGGGCTGCACCTCTGCACCGGCTGACTTTAAATGCATAATCTGATC
>JAUVKE010000320.1 GCA_030592105.1 Desulfobacteraceae bacterium | reverse complement strand
TGGGAGAGTCTGTGGCAAAAGTTTTTAATGATTACCACGGCCATATTTTCATCATGTCCACCGGTATTGTGGTCAGAATAATCGCCCCTCATATCCAGAAAAAAACCTCTGATCCCGGGGTT
The DNA here is from genome assembly GCA_030592105.1 of Desulfobacteraceae bacterium. The sequence continues at coordinate 3,383 of JAUVKE010000320.1, read as the reverse complement.
GTTGTAATGGACGAAAAAGGTATAAATGTAATAAGCCTGCTTTCAGGGCACCTGGGGGGTGCCAACAGACTGGCAAAAAAAATTGCAGAGATAATCAACGCAAATCCTGTGATCACCACTGCCACCGACTTAAACTTTGTACCTGCCATAGATCTTATAGCGCAAAAAAAAGGCCTCTTTATTGAAAACCCGGGAGCGATTAAAAAGGTGAGTATGGCCCTTTTAGCCAAAGAAAAAATCGGAATCCATGACCCCTTTGAATTAATAAAGGGAGATATTCCCCAAAAAAGCCTTTATACCTCTGTTAATAAAAAAGATTTTTTAGCATATTCAAAAAAAAAACCATCTGTTTTTATCGACGATATACTCATGGATCTTCCCTGCAAAGTCCTTATACTCCGGCCTAAAACATTAACAGCAGGAATAGGATGCAACAGAATGACCCCTGTGGATGAAATCAGGGATCTCCTCTTTAAAGTCCTAAAAGAATCCGGTCTCTCCTTAAACAGTTTAAAACAGATAGGGACAATCGATTTAAAGGCTGATGAAGCAGGAATCACCAGCCTTGCCGAACAATTAAAAATACCGGTTAAATATTACAATAAACAAGATTTAGCTAAAGTAGACAAAATTAAATCACCATCTCTTATGGTGGAAAAACATGTAGGAGTAAAAAGCGTATGCGAAGCAGCAGCAATTCTAGCGGCCGGCAAGGGGAGACTGATAGTTCCAAAGCAAAAAACGAAAAATGTAACTGTGGCCCTGGCAAGGGAGTCCTTTACATCCTTGGAATAGGACCCGGAAGCATAGATCATCTATCAAAACGGGCAGCAGATGTCATCGATATGGTGGATGTTATTGCAGGTTACGGCACCTATCTTGACCTGATCCGCCCCTTGATTAAAGAAAAGGAGATCATCTCATCAGGAATGACCAAAGAGATTGATCGGGTTAAAAAAGCCATCGAAACAGCCCTTTCAGGAAAATCCTGCGCTCTGATTTCAAGTGGTGACCCTGGAATTTATGCCATGGCAGGGCTTGCATTTGAAATATGTAAAAAAATGGGGATACCCATCATCAGGGCGGAAGAAGAAAAAAGGGAGATCAATGGCAAATCGGCACTCCCCCTTTCGATCATACCGGGAATTCCGGCACTATGCTCGGGAGCATCATTACTTGGAGCCCCTTTGACCCATGATTTTGCAGTTATAAGCCTCAGCGACCTTCTCACAGACTGGGAAGTTATTGAAAACCGCCTTAAATCTGCAGCACAGGCAGATTTTGTTATTGTTTTATACAATCCAAAGAGTAAAAAAAGAAGCGAAAATCTTAAAAAAGCGCAGGAAATTATCCTGAAATACAGACCAGGAAGCACACCTGTGGGGATTGTGGTGGGAGCAATGCGAAAAAATCAGGATGTGAAGATTGTCCAGCTTGAAGATCTGCACACAGCATACGTTGACATGCAGACAACTCTTTTTATCGGAAGTACAATGTCCTGCACATATAGTGATTTTATGTTTACACCAAGGGGATACTCCGGGAAATACTCCATGGAATAAAATATAGATTGTCACGTCCCCTCATTCCTAAAACTTATTATGGGAAGGCCAATTTTTAAAATCGGACAATTATGTGACAATCTACACGTTTATTAAAAAAAAAGTGTGAAGAAATTTTGAAATGATATGAGGGATACCCATTTTTTCATACGTAGGGGTGCCCCTTGTGGGTACCCAAAATACAAAAGATCCTCCAACAATGGGCAACCACAAGGGATTGCCCCTACTAATGGCCGGCGTTATAACCAAGCCCTATTTTTTCACAACAATATTATTTACCACACTAACCGTTCCCCTGGTTGATCTGGCAATATTACATATTTTTTCCATTTCAACCATGCTTCCAACAATCCCGGAAAGTGATACAATACCTTTATTAACATCCACATCAATATTAAGGAATTTAATACCCGGTTCCACCAGCAGTTTACTCTTAATCTTACTTGCTGTAATACCATCATTAATTAATTCCCCAAAAGTTTTGGAGCCGATATTTAACCTGTTCTTTACCCCCCCAACATTGGCAATACCCCTTGCAATATTTGCAGCCTTTTCTGACTCCTGTTCAGTTTTAACAGTCCCCCTTAAAACAACAATTCCTTCTAAAGTATCCACATCAATCATATTTGCATAAACCGACGGGTCATCTATCAGGGCAGTCTTGACCCTTGCTGTAATAGTTGAATCATCCACCTGGACCCCAACAGTCCTTTTGTCTGTGGCCACCTTATACGCTGCTGTAGCTCCGCCAACCCCCAATGCCACAATAAAAGGGGTACACCCAAAAGTCAAAAAAAGAAAAAGGAGTATACAGCAATGCAGAAACTGTTTAAAAACAAAATGGTTCATATTTTCTCCTGTTACTTAAAAACCTGGAAGTTCACCAGAGTAAACTTGTTTTTTTTAAATGAACATAATAATATTTATACCTTTACAAGGTTAAAAACAGGTAACTATTCAGCTAATATGTACGGTAACAGCTATAATCTGATTAAACCAGCAACGCTGAATAGTTACAAAAAAGTACATATCAGATTACTTATAGGAGATCACAGCGTGAAAATCAAACAGATTAAACTTAACCAGATGGAAATTTTCTGCTATATGATTGGCGATGAAAAAACAAACAGATGTGCGCTTATTGATCCGGCATTTGAAACTTCCAGAATTTTAGACGAAGTAAAAACCGCAGGATTCAAGGTAACCCATCTTATTAACACCCACTACCACTCCGACCATACCGCAGGCAATGCAGCAATTATTAAAGCCACAGGAGCCAAGCTGCTGATTCACAAAATGGATGCAAAATCCCTGGGAAAGTTAATGAATTCCACTTTTTCCAGAGTTATGGGGGGGAGAGGTTCCCCTGAGCCGGATATACTGCTGGAGGATAATGACGAAATCAAAATTGGAGATATCTCTCTGAAGGTAATCCACACCCCCGGACATACCAAAGGGGGTATCTGCATATACGTACCTGGAAATATTTTCACAGGGGACACCCTGTTTGTCGAGGCATGCGGCAGAACTGATCTCATAGGGGGGAGCATGAAACAGCTGTTAAAATCGATCCATGAAAAAATCTACACCCTCCCCGAAGATACAGTTGTATGGCCAGGACATGATTACGGCCCCATGCCCCATTCAACAGTGGCATATGAAAAAAAGAATAATCCTTTTACATAATCTAAAGCGGCAAAGCCGCAGTTGTCAGTTACCAGTTATCAGTTGTCAGCACTGGAGGTTATTTTGAAATTTAAGGATTTGTAAGTATGGAAGAGATCTTCACGATTATGTGCAGATTTGTATAAACATTTTTTT
>JAUVKE010000358.1 GCA_030592105.1 Desulfobacteraceae bacterium | reverse complement strand
ATTTAAAAAACTCTGGCTGTTTGAGCGCAGCGAGTTTCAGAGGTTTTTAAATTTTATTATAGCTCAGTCTATTGCTGAAATTCGATCAAGCTCTGAAATTATTTATATGAACATCTATAGGTGTTTAGACAAATAATTTTACTGCGTTATCTAAGTCGTTGGAGTATTATAATACCCTTGCCTTCCTCTGGCCTGTGCCAAAATTTAAAATTGGGTAATTATCTGACAAGCTATATATACGGAGAAATTAATATGAAAAAAGTATTATTAGAAAAAAAAGACGGAATCGGGATTATTACTTTAAATGAACCTGAAAAAATGAACGGCCTTAGTGAAGAACTGGTTGGAGAGCTTTTGGACATTGTCAATCTTGTTGAAAAAGATGATGCTCTAAAAATAATGATCATCACCGGCCAGGGAAAAATTTTCAGTGCTGGTGGAGATATAAGTATTTTTAACAGGGGGCTCGCTGGTGGCTATAAATACATCGACTTTGTATTAAACGCCTTTGCAAGCCTGGAAAAGACTAGAAAACCTGTTATTTCAGCTGTAAACGGGTATGCATTAGGGGGTGGTACGGAGCTTACCCTTGCTTCTGATATTGTTATTGCATCTGAAAATGCAGTTTTTGGGCTCCCTGAAGTTGGAATCGGTATTATGCCAGGTTATGCTGTAATCAGACTCCACGAAATAGTTGGACGAACCAGAGCAAAAGAGCTTATAATGAGCGGCAGGCAGTTTGATGTAAAAGAGGCTGAAAGAATTGGTATAGTTAATCAGATCGTCCCTAAGGATCAACTCATGGCTGAAGCCGAAAAAAAGGCCAGGCTTTTGATGGAAAAAGCACCCCTTTCTTTAACACTTGCAAAAAATATAGTAAACAGGGCCATAGGGGGGGAGGATATAGCAGCTTCCGTACATGCGACTTCAATGTTTTTTGGAACTGAAGATATTAAAGAAGGTCAGGCCTCTTTTTTTGAAAAAAGAAAACCGGATTTTAAAGGAAAGTAGTGATGGAGCTTATGGGGAAAAAGGATGTTGCTGAACCAGGGTATAGAGAAAAAGTCAGGAGAACAAAATCCTGGTCAGCCATCGATTTAAAAGAAGTGTATTCTCCCGGGGATGCTGATAAAGACAATTACAAAAAAAATATTGGCGATCCCGGACAATACCCTTATACCAGGGGTATTTATCCTAATATGTACAGAGGGAAGTTGTGGACACGGCGCCAGCCCTGGGGTTTTGGTACACCTGAAGATACAAATAAACAGATGAAATACCTGATCTCCCATGGTAATACCGGTCTTATGGTTTTCAGGGACCAGCCGACCATGCATGGGCTCGATTCTGACCATCCCCTTGCCAGGGGAGAGGTGGGCGTTAGTGGTGTTCCCCTTGTATCGATGGATGATATGGAAGATCTTTTTGATGATATTCCTTTGGATGAAATAAGCTCAACTCTCCTTTGCGCATCTGTTGTAAGCCCTGTGATTTTAGCCCAGTATGTTGCTGTTGCCAAAAAAAGAGGAATTAGCATGTCAAAACTGCGGGGGACAATCAGCAATGATCCCATCATGAGCCATGTCTGTTATTCGGATGTTGCAAATCCTCCTAAGCTGGGTGTAAAAATATGGGGTGATCTTGTGGAATACTGCGGCGATAATATGCCTTTGTGGCACGCTGCCTATGTTTCATCCTGTTATAACATGAGGGATTATGGACTTGATGCCCCCGAGGAAGTTGCATTTGGTCTCAAAATAGCTGCTACCTTCATAGATGGGTGTTTAAAAAGGGGGATGGATATCGACAATGTTGCCAGGAGAATGTCTTTTTACTGTGCAGCAGGAATTGATATTTTTGAAGAAGTGGCTAAATACAGAGCCATGCGCAGAATGTGGGCAAAAATGTTAAAAGAGAAATATGGCGCAAAAGATAAAGGCTCACTCCAATTTAAATTTGCAGTTCAATGTGCAGGCCACTCCCTTATTCCCCAGCAGCCATTAAATAATATTGCCCGGACCTCCTTTGAGACCCTGGCTGCGGTTTTGGGAGGGGCGCAGTCGATTTTCACCACGACAGTTGTGGAACCTGTATGTCTCCCCACAAAAGATGCCCAGAGAACCTCTCTGGCAATTCAGGGTATTGTTGCCCATGAAACAGGTGCAGCAGCAGTGGCTGACCCCCTGGGGGGATCATACTATGTTGAGCAGCTCACAAACGCTTTGGAAGAAAAAGCGACCGGGATCATGGAACAGATCGATAAACTAGGGGGGTTTATCGATGCTTTAGAAGGTGGGTGGGTTCAAAAAGTGATAGATGAAGGTAATCAGCGCTATCAAAAGGAGATTGAAAATGGTGACCGGTTGATAGTGGGATTAAACTACATGTCTATCCCACCGGAGGAAGATACTGTTCTTCCCGGAGGCGTACTTGAAATCCCTCCAGGGACTGAGGAACGCCAGATAGAAAGGGTTAAAAAATTAAAGGCAAATAGAAACATCGATCTTGTAAAGGCTTCTTTAAAAGAGCTTACCCAGGGCGTTACAAGGGGTGATAATGAAAATCTCATGCCTTATATTATAAGAGCTGTTGAATCAAAAAGTACAGTGGAAGAGATTATGGGTACCATCAGAACCACCCTGGGTATGTCATGGGACCCATGGGGTTACAGGAATTCCCCCTTTGTTTAATATGTTTATCCCTGGCGAGGCACTAGGAGAATTTTAAATGTCAAAAAGAATAAAAGCCGTTATTTCTAAACTGGGTCTGGATTCACACGAAAGGGGAGCGAAACTGGTTGCCTCAGCACTAAAAGATGCCGGGATGGAAGTAGTTTATCTTGGTAGTTTTCAAATTCCTGAAAATGTGGTAAAAACAGCTATACAGGAAGATGCTGATATAATTGGATTGAGCTGCCACAGCGGGGAACACCTGACACTTGTCCCCATACTCTTTGAAATAATGAAAGAAAAGGGCTTAAAAAATATTCCGGTAATCATAGGTGGTGTAATTCCAAAAGAAAATGTGGAAGAACTGAAAAGGCTTGGAATTAGCGGAGTCTTTACCTATGGTACCACCATGGAGCAGGTGGTGGAATTTGTTGAAAACAT
>JAUVKE010000523.1 GCA_030592105.1 Desulfobacteraceae bacterium | reverse complement strand
GGCCAGCTCCTGCTCTCTTGTAGCTCCCCCTTCACGAATATGGTATCCGCCGATGCTTGTAATATTTATTCCTGGAAGATGTTCTGTAAAAAAGACCAGACTGTCTCTAAACATCCTCATTGAAGGTGCTGGTGGAAATATATAGGTGCCGCGTGAAATAAATTCTTTTAATATATCATTTTGTGGAGTACATTTTAATTTTGACCATGGCACGCCTCTTTTATCTGCAAGTGCGAGATAGTTTGAAATCAGAATATTTGCAGCAGCATTATTAGTAAAATTTGAGGCAATTTTATCGAGCTCCTGCTTTTCTGTAAATGCTTCATATATAACCTCAAAATCTCTTAAGGTATCTATTGCAACACCTACCTTGCCGACCTCGCCTTCCATCTCCGGATTGTCTGAATCATATCCGCACTGGGTAGGAAGATCCTGAGCAAGGTTCGGACCTCCGAGCCAGTTTAATTTTTTCATCTCCAGATAATAATTCCGAGTATCTTCAGGAGTGCCATACCCTGAATATCCACCTGCTCTTCTCAAGCCTCCAGGTTTTGCGCCTCTTCTGATATTCGGTACGAGATTCACAGCATAAGGAGCTGTCGTATATGGGTATTGCCCTGGGAATCCAACATCCCGTAAAAAATCAAAATCCGGTACTTCATCAGGCGAATGAAACTCTGTTGGCCGATCAGTCATTCTAAATCTTTTTACAGAAGGACCGTGTACCTTTTCCTCCCATTTTGCCCGAACTTTTTTTATTTCTTCCAGCTTTTTGTCATTATCCATATATAATTATCTCCTTCTCACTTCATAAAGTTGAAACAGCTTCAATAGAATTTCTAAAAATAAAATATTTATTTTGTTTTGCGTACATTATCTTTTATGTAGTCTGAAATTTCATCCATCAAAGTACCAGGACCAAAAATTTCTGCTATACCACTCTTTTTTAACTTAGGTATATGATCGTCAGGTATAATACCTCCGCCTATTACCAGAATATCATCAGCATTTTTTTCTTTTAAAAGCTCAACAACCTTAGGAAAAAATGTCAGATGAGCGCCGGATAAACAACTAAGCCCAATAACATCAACATCTTCCTGCAAAGCTGCTTTTACAATCTTTTCTGGTGATTGCCTCCTTCCTGTATAGATTACCTCCATACCATGATCTTTAAGTCCAAAAGCAAGAACCTTTGCACCGCGATCATGGCCGTCAAGCCCGGGTTTAGCTATGATTACTCTAATTTTTTTTTCTTCGGCCATAAAATATCCTCCCAAATAATAATAAATGATAAAAAGTTATATTTGAGGTAAGTCCTCAATATCTCCACACCCTGACGGGCACAACAAAATATAAAAGATAAGTTTATCGTTTTTCGTCATTTTAGCGGATGTCGGAATCCAGAGTTTCCAAATATTAAAGACTATCTGGAATCTGGTTTTCACCAGAGCGACAACTTTTTCGAAATTTAATACTGCTGCAAATAACAGTTTTCTGTCAACTGTTAATCATAAATAGTCTGGCATTCAATCAGCTCCACAGGAACACCAGTCTCTTTTTCAATATCAAGAAAGATCCTTCCTGTTAAATCTTTGCCCCAGCCACTCAAATTAAATGGAGAAGACGGAATAAG
>JAUVKE010000177.1 GCA_030592105.1 Desulfobacteraceae bacterium | reverse complement strand
CCGATCTAAAATAACAAAAATCTTGAAATAGCTTGCTATTCCTGCAACTTTTGTGATTTTTGATCGAACAAACCTAACCAAAATCTGTGCGCCTACTTGTGGAAGTTATTTCGTCCCTGTTCCTAAATTTTGGCAATATAGGAATAACCTGAGTATGACCGTTCAAATTTCCCAGGGACAAACCCGCCTGATAAATGAAGTCATTAACAATGGACTTTGTGTCCGATGTGGTGCATGTGCTGGTTTTTGTCCGTATTTTGATTATATTGACGGTAAAATCATCCCCCTTGCATCTTGCTGTTCTGATACAGCAAGATGTTTTCAAATATGTCCCATTGCGGAGCATGGTGAAAAAAATGAGTCCGATGAATCCGGAATAGGGGATTATAGAAAAATTTTTGCGGCAAGATCCACGGACCCTGAAATTGTGTCCAGGGCTCAGTATGGTGGTGTAGTTTCTACGCTTATGATTTATGCCCTTGAAAAAGGAGAAATAAAAGCCGCTGTTTTGACAAGTCGTGGTAATGGTTCATCACCTGCCGGTTTTTTGGCAGAAAGCAGGGGGGATATTTTAAGCTGTTCAGGATCGGAGTATACCGGTTCCGGCGGTCTTTCTGCTTTAAACGGGGCGTTGAAGGCGGGTAAAGATATGCTGGGGATAGTTGGTCTTCCATGTCAGATGGAAGCTGTCCGCAGGATGAGTATGGTGGAGTCTTCAGGAGAAAATTTGTCGGACCCCTTTCCCCTGAAAATAGCGCTTTTTTGTACCTGGGCTCTTGATCACCGCTTATTTGACGATTTTCTTGTTAAAAATATGGATGGAGGAAAAATAATTAAATATGATATACCTCCCCCTCCTTCAGAAAAACTTGTGGTTCAAACCTTAAAAGGAAAGATGGAATATCCCCTTTCGGATATAAGGCCTTTTATCCAGCAGGGATGCCTGTTGTGTGAGGATATGACAGGGGAAATTGCAGATCTGTCTGTTGGAACCCTGGAGGGATCAAAATCCTGGAATACTGTTATAGTGCGAACCCAAAGAGGTGAGGATTTGCTTGCCGGGGCCGTGAGACAAGGATTTCTTGAGGTGGCTGAATTTCCTGATGAGAATTTTAATCATCTTATGGAAGCTTCTGAAAATAAACGTAACAGAGGCAGGAAGCGTAGAATTGAAAAAAACAAATAATTTCTGCTGGAGAAAAAATGACGATGATCAGTGAAAAAACAGGCGGGATTGCATTGCTGCAGGGAAACGAGTCCATCGCCAGGGGTGCCCTGGAGGCGGGTGTTACATTTTGTGCAGGTTACCCTGGGAATCCTTCTTCTGAAATTATAGAAACCCTGGCCAAAGCCGCAAAAGATCTTCCAATATATGTGGAGTGGTCAGTCAACGAAAAGGTCGCTTTTGAAGCGGCAACAGCAGCATCCTATGCAGGGTGTCGGGCTCTTGCCAGTATGAAGCAAAACGGTGTTAATGTTATATCAGATTTTCTTTTAAATATGACCATGTCCGGTACAAATGGCGGCCTTGTATTAATTACATGTGATGATCCTGCTGGAATTTCCAGCACCAATGAGGAAGATGCAAGACTTTTTGCCCGTATGGGGGGGATACCCCTTTTGGAGCCTGCTACAGCTCAGGAGGCCATTGAAATGACCAAATGGGCATTTGAGCTTTCAGAAGCGATTAAAAATGTTGTGATTTTAAGGAGCGTTTCCCGTCTTTCCCATACCCGTTCGAGTGTGCAAACAGGTTCAATTAAACTTTCGGATGTGCAGCCGTTTTTTGATACTGCAAAACCTTTCCATACTTTTCCTGTTGTGGCCAAACATGAGGCGAGAAATCAGAAGCTTGATCAGGCCAGGGAAATGTTTGAGACATCACCTTTTAATACTTATGAGGGACCGGAGGCGCCTGAACTCCTGGTTATATCTTCAGGGTGTCCGTGGAACTATGCTGCTGAAGCGGTGGAGCTTATGGGGCTGGGTGAAAAAACAGGCCTTTTGAAACTCGGAACCACATGGACCCTTCCTGTTAGATTGCTGGAAAAGTACCTTAAGACAAGTGATAAAATAATGTTTCTGGAAGAGGTTGAGCCTTTTTTGGAGGATAATGTTAAATCTCTGGCTGCTCAGCTGGGGCACAGGGTCGGGGTCAAAACATATTATGGGAAGATGTCCGGGGCTGTTCCTTCATGTGGTGAGCTTACCCCCGGCCTTGTTATGAAAATTTTTTCAGATATTTTTCATCTGCCGGATAATACCGGAACATATAAAGATGAAATCGACACCATGATAGCGGATAAACTTCCTGTTAGAGAATTCGGATTTTGTCCTGGATGTCCCCACAGGGCTTCTTTTTATGCCATAAAAACTGCTCTTGCCTGGGATGGGAGAAATGGTTTTGTCTCCGGAGATATCGGTTGTTATACCATGGGAATATGGCCAACCGGTTTTAATCAGGTGAAATCAGTCCATGCCATGGGTTCTGGTTCAGGGCTTGCGTGCGGTTATGGTAAACTTGAAAGGTTTGGGTTTGACCAGCCCGTTATAACAGTTTGTGGTGATTCGACTTTTTTTCATGCAGGGATTCCTGGTTTGGTAAATGCAAAGTTTAATGGGGCTGATATTTTTCTCATTATACTGGATAACAGCGCCACAGCCATGACAGGATTCCAGCCCCATCCTGGAACCGGTATTACTGCGATGGGGGATGTTACAGAGCCTGTTCTAATAGAGGACATCTGCAGGTCAATAGGTGCTGATGTGGAAATGACTGATCCCTATGAGTTAAAAGAGACTGCAGAAAGAATATACCGGCTAATGAAAAAAACCGGGCCCCGGGTTCTTATTCTGCGGCGTAAATGTGCTCTGGTTCAGGGGAGGGAAGGGGGTTTTCCCTTTAATATGCATGTAGATCCGGATAAATGCATGGGGGAAGAGTGCGGGTGTGGACGCTATTGCACCCGCATATTTCGTTGCCCCGGATTGATCTGGAACAGCACCACAGGAAAGTCGGAAATAGACAGGGTCATATGCACAGGCTGCGGTATATGTGTTGATATTTGCCCGCCGAATGCTATTATAAGGGAGGAAAAAGTTGAGTAAAGCGGATCACATGCCTTTGAATCTGATTATAACAGGGGTTGGAGGGCAGGGAAATGTCCTTGCATCCCAGATTATCGGGAAAGCTGTTGTGGAAAAGGGTTTTAGGGTAACCATTGGAGAAACTTTTGGGCTATCACAACGGGGCGGTGCAGTTATGAGCCACGTTCGTATTTCAAAAAATAAAAATTGCGGACCCCTGGTTCCTCCCAATATGGCCCATATTGTTATCGGTCTGGAGCCTCTGGAGACCTTGAGAATCTTGTCGGAATATGGAAACAGGGACGCTCTGTTTCTGGTTAATTCCCGGCCAATATACCCTTTAAATGTTATTGCCGGAGAAGTAGAATACCCTGATGCAGACTGGATAAAAGATACCCTTTTAAAGTCTGTGAAAAATCTGTACTGGATGGATGGTACTGCAAAAGCGATTGAGCTTGGCGGGCCCATTATGCTTAACATGATTATGCTTGGGGCATTATGTTCCATTAAGAATTTTCCGATTACAGTGGATGATTTAAAGGGGGCAATAAAGAAAATTTTTCCTGATTCAAAACTGGAAGCCAATTATAGGGCCATTGACGTGGGGGCTGGTATAATCAGCCGTTGAATCGAAATCCTAAACTATAACAGTTACAAGGAGATTTGTATTATGAAAGAAATGTGCCCAATATCCTTTAGTCAGGTAAATGAAAAAGTTGTACGCATAAATGCAACTTTATCGATTCTTTCTATTATACTCTTTTTTTTTACATCTTTTAAATTGATTATTTTAATTTTGGGGATTGATTTTTTTATACGCGGTTTTTTCAATCCAAAGTATAGTCCTTATAGTGCCATAGCTAAAACAACCCTTTATATATTCAAGGCAGAACCATTAATGGTTAATGCGGGGCCCAAAATTTTTGCGGCCAGGGTGGGATTTATATTTTGCTGCCTGATAGCTCTATCCTATTTTTTAAATTTTGAGAAATTAAGTCTGGTTATCGGCTCAATTTTTATTTTTTTCGCAGCTCTTGAGGCAATTTTTAAATTTTGCCTGGCCTGCAAGATCTATCCATTTATACATAGGGATTGAAACGAAATTTGATTTTGTGAAGTTAGATAAACTTTAAATTGTTGAATTAAGGATATAAAATATCATGTCGTCTTTTTCGAAATTGAATCATATTTTTCACCCTGAATCTGTTGCGATTGTTGGCGCATCTGAAGAAGTTGGGAGCATGGGGGCCATGTTTTTGAAACCTTTTTTAACACAAGGCTTTAAAGGGTCTGTTTATCTTGTGCACAGGAATAAAACAGAAGTAATGGGGATAAAATGTTATCCTGCTTTAAGAGATATTCCAGGGGATGTAGACTATGTAATAGTTGCAATTTCAGCTTCCAATACTCCTGAACTTATGAGGGAATGTGTGGAAAAAAAGGTCAAAGCCTGTACTTTTTTCACCGCTGGATTCAGCGAATCCGGAACAAAAGAGGGGATTGCCCTGGAAAATGAAATACTTGAAATAGCACGTGCAAACGGGATTCGGATTGTCGGTCCTAATTCCATGGGGATATATTCCCCTGCAACGGGATTATATCTTTCAAGCGGCCTGTCAAGCCGAAGTGGTTCCCTGGGGATAATATGTCAAAGTGGAGGGAATGCAATATATCTAAGCCGTGTGTCAGAGATGAGAGGCGCTGCGGTGAGTAAGGCTGTCAGTTATGGAAATGCATGTGATATCAGTGAATCCGATTTATTGGAATACTTTGCGGAAGATAATGAAACAAAAGTAATTATAGCCTACATAGAAGGGGTAAAAGATGGAAAGCGATTTTATTCCGCACTTAAGAAGGCAGCAGGCGTAAAGCCTGTAATTATTTTAAAAGGGGGGAAAACCGATATCGGTGCAAAAACAGCAGCTTCTCATACCGGTGCTCTTTCAGGTTCTTTAAATGCATGGACTGCAATGATTAAGCAGGCTGGTGCCATTCAGGCTGACACCCTTGATGAATTGATTGATCTGGCAGTTGCTTTTACTTATATACCTCCGCTGCGTCAACGGAGAGTTTCCATAATGGGAGTAGGGGGAGGTGTAAGCGTACTGTCTGCGGATTCCCTGCTAAATGCCAATCTCTCGCTCCCTCCTCTTCCTGAAGAGGTAAAGAAAAAATTACAGCAAAAAACAAATAATCCCGGTTATATATATACTAACCCCATTGATACTCTGGATCTGTTTAAAGGGATGGATGAGGTTCGTAATACCGTGGAAGCACTGTCGGAATGGGAGGAAATTGATATTTTAATTCCCCATATGGCCTATGATATAATGGGGATTGATCCTGCAATATGGATTGATTCAGGATTAACAAAAAGTATCATAAATGTAATGGTGGATTGTATTAAGAAAACCGATAAACCCATGGCAATAGTATTACATTACGTGGCCCTGGCAAAAACATATCAGGCATTTTCTGAAGAACTCCGCATTTGCTGCGAAGCGGGTATAGCAGTATTTTTATCAATGGACGCCGCAGGGAAAGCTCTGGACAAATTCATTGAATATTATGAAAATATTGGTTAATGATTAATGGTTATGGCGGTAAGGCGTTTGCTATAGATACGCAGATAATAAATTTCATACGGCCAGATGATAGAATTGAGCTATGGTGAAATTTAAAAAGCACTGGCTGTTTGAGCACAGCGAGTTCCAGAGGTTTTTAAATT
>JAUVKE010000522.1 GCA_030592105.1 Desulfobacteraceae bacterium | reverse complement strand
GATTTAAAAAAAACTAGCCACTTTTGGGGGACATTTAATAGTGGTGATAAAAAAATAGCAGCCCATATTTTTATACCTGCTGATCCAAAAGGGAGTGTTTTTTTATTGCATGGTTTTTTTGACCATACCGGTATTATGAAAAATCTTATCCGGCATTGCCTGGACAGGCAATATGCAGTTGCAGTTTATGATCTGCCTGGGCATGGTTTTTCTTCAGGTGAAGGTCTGCTTATAAATGATTTTTCAGAATATGTCTTAGTGCTGGAGGATTTTTTGAAAATTTGCAGGTATGATCTTCCCGGGCCCTTTCACCTGATAGGACACAGCACAGGAGGCGCAATTGCCTTTGAATACATGAACAGTACACAGGACTTAATATTTAAAAAGGTAATTCTGTTAGCCCCTTTAATTCATTTTACATCATGGAAAATTACAAAAGTAGGTTATACTTTTGCAAAACCTTTTGTAAAATCTTTACCGCGAAAATTCAGGGAAAATTCTTCAGACCTCACGTTTCTTAAAAAGTATAGAAAAGATCCGCTGAGGACTAAACGCTTTCCCTTAAAATGGCTGGATGCTATTTATAAGTGGGACAAGCGTATAAAGGGTTATAAGTCTATTCCAAAACCTGTCCTGGTGATCCAGGGGACTGGTGACAAAGTTGTTGACTGGAAATATAACATAGAGTTTTTAGAAAAGAAATTAAGTAAGATGGAAGTAAAATGGATTCAAAACGCAAAACATCAGCTTTTAAATGAAAATGAGTCTGTAAAAACCGAAGTTCTGGAGATTATAACAGAATATCTTGAGGGGTAACCGCCAATAGAGATCAGCGATAGTGGTCCGGGGATTCGGGTTGCGAGTTGTTAATCTGAAATAATTCCTTTTTTATATCCCGTACTCCGAAACCCGTAACCCGCAACTTGCAACGTGTGGCGTTTACGATGTAGCCCCCTACAGGGATAATCAAGTCCGAGCTCTCTGGACTCGGATATTTACTTCAGGATAAGCGATCTGCCAGAGCCTTAACAGCAGCCATATATTCCGACAGACCACGCATGAAGATGTCATTATGATTCGCCCCTGGGATTTCAAGGAAGGTTTTGTCTGATGCGCTGCATGCATTATAAAGGGCCTGCCCGTCAGAAAATGGTATGATATGATCTTGCTCGGCGTGAATGATTAGAGCGGGTTTGTCAAATGTTTTTATTTTATCTACGTTTCGAAAGCCTGTCTCTTCTTTAAAACCTATCGCATCCGGATCAATACCTAATATTTTTAGTAGGGGTCCGGCCCAGGCGAATCCGCTTTCTAAAATAAGGCCGTTTATCTTCTCTTCATGGTTAACTGCAATTTCGATTGCCGATGCGCTTCCTAAGGATCTGCCCATAACAATAATAGGGCCGGTGTAAAAATGTTCTAATAGCCACTCCTTGACAAAGTTAAATATGGCATGGGAGTCATTCATCATTGCCGTGACGGTAGGCCTGCCTGTTGATCTGCCGTAACCCCTGTAATCTACAGGCAGAAAATTAATTCCCATTTTATTATACAAAGGGCCTAGATCGTCATAATCTGCAACTATTTCGCCGTTTACATGGAAAAAGAGAGTATTCGGGCCCTGTTCTTCCGCCAT
>JAUVKE010000408.1 GCA_030592105.1 Desulfobacteraceae bacterium | reverse complement strand
GGATTTTTACTATTTCTATTATCAACCGGTCATCCTGGCGTGTATAGATAACACGGTACTGCCCCACCCTGAGACGGACTCCCTTCTTTCCCTCTTACAAACTATCATATAAAATCGTAGGGTGGATTAAGGAGTGTAACGACGAATCCACCAAAACAAAATTTTTTCATATAAAAAGTATTTTGGGCTGTTTCGGCACTTTTAGGTTCTAAGCTTCCGCGGGAATGACAGCCCTCTTTACGACATTACAAAATTGATATGACACTAATTTTCAGAGTCTGCGCCAAATTTGAGATTAGAGTCAACGAGAATGTTGTCAAACCTTGAATGGGTTACCCCATTATGTGCTTTGTGCTGCAAATTATTTTTATTTAAAAGATATCACTTCAATTTTTTCCACAGCCTTTACCCACCGATCTGCCATGAAATCGTCGGGAAGAACCAGACAAAATTTCCCGCCTTTTTTAATCTCCTGGTCATTTGCCATGTTTGCAATAATAATACGATCACCCACAGGAGAAAAGAAAATTTCTCCATAGGATAACAGGGAACGGTAGCCGTCGGGCGCAGATATTATAAACACGGTATTAATATCCATGTTTATCTTTGCATTTTTTAAAAGTCCCGTAAACGGGGTGCCTTTAAACTTTCTTGTTCCGTGATATCCCTTCCCTTCTCCCACTACTTTTACATAGATTTCTTTCATGGGGTAATCAGAGATACTTTTTATCATAACAGGTTTTGCAGAGCTGCCGGTTATTGTAAAACCTGGAGAAAAAGGCTCCTTTGATCTGTCGGCTTTTATTTTTGGTTTTAAATCTACAACATTAATTTCAGTAATTTCTTCCATTGAGCGGTCTGAATAAATATCAGCAGTCATAACGAGTTTAGGAAAACCTATATCCCGCTCAAGCTGGCTCAGCCAGGGTTTATAAACCTCCGGGGCGTGACATGATTTACAGTCTTTGTGCGGCATAACAGGCGAGGCTGAATATGCAATGATGATTTCACCAGGATTTTTAAAAAAAACTTCTCCCCAGGATAATACTGTTTGTTGTCCTTTTTTGTTCTTTATCAATATGGCCAGGTCAACATGTTTTGAAAAATCTGTTTTCCCTTTGTCAATACATGAAAACTGAAGGAGTGTCTTCAGGGGCACACCCTGATAAGAAAAAATTCCTTTAAATTTATTATCTCTTGTAATTTCGTTAAGCTGTACACGTATGGACTGACAGGCTTTAATATCTTCCATCGTAAGTGTTAAGGGTTGTTTTACAGCGCCTGTGATACTTAAAGTCCGGGCGGATTCAGCAAAAATATTTTCAGGTGACAAAAGTAAAAACAATATGGATAAAAAGCATAATATTCTTTTTTTCATGATAAAACCTCTTTAATATTAATAGATAAATGTTAAACCTGTTAAAAAATTTCTTCCCGGCATGGGATGCCCTTCATCATAGTCTTTGTCTGTTATATTGCTGACCCTGACAAAAAAATTTGAGTCTATACCCATGATGTTGCCAAGGTTCTGGCTAAGTTTTATGTTGACAAGGCAATAATCAGGATATTTTCTTTTTTCATCAGTATAATCATCATATTCAAACTGTCTCTGGGTGAAGGAAGCCTGAAGATTTGCGGAAAGCCCAAAGGAAAAAAGGTAGCGCAGGTCAAAGTTCAGCCTGTGTCTGGGCCTTCCTTCCAGCTCGCGGTTATTATTTTCTTTGTCGCAGGTTGAAAGATATGTGTAGTTGATTCCAGCATACAGACTGTCGAAAACAGACATATCAATAGAGGTTTCCACCCCCTGTATTCTAACCTCTCCTATATTTACATAAACCCTTTCACCATCACGCCTCTCCCTGTAGATCATATCATCAATATCGTTATAAAAATATGCTATGGAACAGGTGACGGATTCGGTAAAACTGTGATCAGCCCCTATCTCATAGCAGACAGCCTTTTGAGGATCAAGATCCGGGTTTCCCCCTGCATATTCGCTGTAGAGTTCCTTTAGCTGGGGGAACCTGGTTTTCTTTCCTATTGAAGCATGGAGTCTGGTTGCATCTGTCATATAAAACACCACTCCACCCTGGGGGTTTATTGTGTCAATGCTGTCAGGAACCGGCTGGTCATATGCATCTTGAGGATCAAAATAGTCATAACTTAGACCAAAAACAAAAGAAAGCCTGTCTGTTGCCTTTATTTCGTCTTCAAGGGCAAGTGTGTATGTGTCTGCCTCATATTCTTCTTCATCCTGCCAGCCGGCTTGATCCCATCCCATTTGAACCGACCTGCAGTCATCGTCCAGCAAATCTTTTTGTTTATGATTATCCCTCATATAGTTAAATCCTGCCTTTAACAGACTGAATCTGCCAAAATCAAAATAAGCATGCGCCTCACCCCCTGCGGAATAATCATCATAAGAAGATTTTTCAAACCACTTTCTTGCTGTAGTATGTTCATTATCCCAGCTAACGTCAGTGAGTGTATCATCATGATCCACATAGAAGACACGGGTTTTAAGGGTAAAAATATCGTTGAATTTTTTTTCGCCCGCCAGATTAATATGCCACTGATCCCATTCTGAAAATGCCCAGTAGCGGTCAAATTCCGTGGGGCATCCCCGTTCATT
>JAUVKE010000240.1 GCA_030592105.1 Desulfobacteraceae bacterium | reverse complement strand
GCCAAAGCTGTTTTTGAGATATGCCGTAATTCCATTTCTTGCTTAATTTGATAAGCAAGTACACGCTTTAGAGCAGTTGCTTCAGCTTCAGCCATTAAACCCTCTTCCTGAAGAAAACTGTCAAAACTGCTTCCGATATGCTTACCTTCCATTTTAATCCTCCTGATACTCTTTCAACCTTGACAGAGCTGTTTTTAATACGTTTTTAGGAATCTTTTGGGATTTTTTAATGAAACCATGCAACAAAATCATGACATTTCCATCAATTGTAAATAAAACTCTGGCAATTCCATTTGGGATTTTAGAACGCACCTCCCATAGAAACGGTTTAATTTTTTCAACTAAAGGCATGCCAAGAGGCCATCCGAACTGAACTGTCTTAATATCTCCACCAATTGCCTTTTTGTGCGCTGACGATAGTGATTGAAGCCATTCTCTAACAGGTTCTGTTCCCGAACCTGTTTTATAAAAATGAACTTTTAGTTTGATAACATCGAAATCCATATATTATATATGTACCAAAATTGGTGCGCTTGTCAAGGGGTGTCTTTTGCCCAACGCCACTCTTCAGCGATCCGCTGAAAGAGCATGTTGTGTGCCGAGCACGGCACGTGTTCTTAAGAGCCTGTTTAAAAATTATTTGTAACGTCTAAAGCGGCAAAGCCGCAGTTGTCAGTTACCAGTTATCAGTTGTCAGTTGTCAGCACTGGAGGTTATTTTGAAATTTAAGGATTTGTAAGTATGGAAGAGATCTTCACGATTATGTGCAGATTTGTATAAACATTTTTTGCCAGGTTTCTGCAATATTCAAAAGGAAGATAAATTAATATCGATATGCTTTTACTGACAACCGACAACTGATAACTGATACCATACAAACGACTTTCTTGTTTTTTGTAACAGAAAACCAGGAGTAAGGTACTAACCGGATACTCCTGGATATGTTTAAAAAAATAACAAATTTGTAAAGAATGTTAAAAAGCCATGGATATTGTTACGCCTCCAAAAAGATAATCGGAATCGTCAGTAAAACCGTTGGCTCCTGAAATATGATCATCAGCCCTGCCTGATAATGGAAATGAATATGCTATCATCGGGGTGACAGTAATATATTTATCCACAGGAATAGTTGCCGACATACTGACAAGGCCGTCATGGAACTCCCTGTACTTGTCGTTGCTGTTATGCTCGGTTATGTCGTCATCATCGGAATAGATGTAACCGGCAGATGCTGAAAGATCCAGGGATATTTCTTTTGGCAGTGCTATGCTGTGGGAGATTCCAAAGTTTATATACCAGGCCGGAAGATGTGCTGTTTCACGGTAAATAGTGACGCAGGGGGACAATAAAGTTTCAATACCAACACTAAGATAAAGTTCTTCTGAATCCTGGGCACTGTCTAATCCGTAATAAATATAACCGAGTTCCACTGAAACAGCATTAAAGTTTTTTGCATAGGAGAGGGTCAGGTCTGTTTCATTCAGCTTTTGTTCATCATCCGTATCGTCATCTACATCCGTATCAAGGTTGCTCCACATATTAAAGCTGAATCCCTTGTAGCTTACGGTTGCAGAAGGTTGAATTACAATGCTGCTGTCGCTGAACTCGTATCCCCGCCATACATATTTGCTGAAAGTTCCTATATCCACCGATGCTTCTGGCTTTTCCTCTTCAGCCAGAAGGTGAGAAGTTCCAAAAAAAAGGACTAATGTTAATGTAATTGCTGTAAGTTTAATTGCTTTGGTCATTATTTTTCCCCGTTTGTCTATGTTTAGCATTAATATTAAAAATATAAATTCAATTTAAATCTATAAATAAAAACTCAGGGCTGGTTTTAATTTTTGCCATTTTGGATATAACCAGCATGCCCTGTCGGGCACAACAAAATATGAAAATGAGATAGCGGTTAATGGCATTTTATAAATTAGTAGAATTCCTTAATTCATCATTCATAATTCATCATTTTCTTATACAAGATATGATGGGTGAGTATTGAGAATAAAAATATAATCAGTTTTTTCTCAATACCCACAACTCAACACTCACGCATTAAGTGGTCCAAAATAAAATCAGGCCCGAAAGTTCCAGTTATTGTATTATTCCAGGTTATCCCTGGGTATACATGGATACCTCGAAGTCGGGATATGAATTCCCCCCATGTTCTGATAAATCGAGCCCCTCCCCTTCTTCTTCCGGAGATACTCTTAAACCCATGGTTGCATCAATCAGCTTGAACATTATAAAGGCTAAAGTAAACGTCCAGACAAAACAGGATACAATGCCAAGAATCTGCACCCCTATAATTTTGCCTGAAGTCCCCCCCATGTTGAAAAGACCGGCTGCAAGGGTTCCCCATGCTCCGTTTACACCATGAACTGATATGGCCCCCACAGGGTCATCAATTTTAATTTTGTCAAAAAACAGAACAGAAAAGACTACTATAACCCCCGCAATTGCACCTATAATAATTGCGCTTAAGGGTGTAACAGTGGCGCAGGGGCTTGTGATCGCCACAAGACCTGCCAAGGCACCGTTTAAACTCATGCTGATTTCAGGTTTGCCGAACATTATCCAGGATGTGATCATGGCAAAGACAGCACCTGTTGCCGCGGCAAGATTGGTGTTTACAAAGATCAGGGCGATATCCGTGTTGGCTGCTGTGGTCGACCCAGGATTAAACCCGAACCAGCCCAGCCACAGGATAAATACCCCCAAAGCAGCCAGGGGGATATTATGCCCTGGAATCGGTTTAATTTTGCCGTCTTTTGTATATTTCCCCAAACGTGGCCCCAGAACAATGGCTCCGGCAAGGGCTGCCCATCCGCCAACGGAATGGACCACGGTTGATCCTGCAAAATCGATGAATCCAAGCCCTTCAAGCCATCCGCTTCCATTATGCAGACTTCCCCATGCCCAGCTTCCGAAAACCGGATAGATCAGGGCGCTTAGAATAATGCTGTATAGAAGGTATCCTGTAAATTTTGTTCTTTCTGCCATGGCCCCGGATACAATGGTGGCTGCGGTGGCGCAAAATACAGCCTGAAACATCCAAAAAGCCAAAACCCATGGATCTCCCCCTGGTTTAAAATCGCTCAGAAAAAATCCACTGGTACCAAACCATCCGGACCTGCTTATACCGAACATAAGGCCAAAGCCCACAGCCCAGAAAGCTAAAGAGCCGATTGAAAAATCCATAAGATTTTTCATCATTATGTTTATGGCGTTCTTGGCCCTTGTGAAACCACACTCAACAAGAGCAAACCCAGCCTGCATGAAAAATACCATGGCTGCTGCTATCAATGTCCATATATAATCAGCATGGGTCTGTACCAGCTCTATGGCGGCTTTGTTTGATTCCGGGGTTGGCTGTCCCTCGCCTGCCCAGGCGCAGGTTACGCCAAGGCTGATAAATATTAATAGGAATATTATTTTTTTCATTATTTTTTCTCCAAACCTTTTTTTATATTGCATCTTCGCCAGACTCTCCTGTTCTGATGCGAACAGCTTCATCAACAGGTAGTATAAATATTTTACCATCACCAATTTTGCCGGTGTTGGCATGTTGAGAGATTACAGCCACCACCTGTTCAGCCATGGATGCCTTAACTACAATTTCAATTTTAATTTTTGGAATAAAATCAATCTGGTACTCTGCGCCTCTGTATATTTCTTTATGCCCTTTCTGGCGCCCAAAACCCTTGACTTCGGTAATTGTCATTCCGGTGACTCCTAAATGGTTTAATCCCTCCTTTACCTCGTCGAGTTTAAAGGGTTTAATTATCGTCTCAATTTTTTTCATCTAATTGATCCTCCTCGTGATTATATCGCAGGTTTATTCTGTTTCTCTATTTGTGCCGGCATATACTCTTAAATAGTTTAGGTAATCCAAAACTGATATGAATTAACGCAATGGGTATGCCATGGTTGAAAGAATGCCTCCTTTTAGCTGTAACAGATTATAATTATTAGAAGTTTTGCTAAAAAAAGGATGCGTAAACTACTGCAAAAGCCTTTGCTGGAGAATTAATTATTACAATATTGGATATATAATCTTGAAAAGTTTCCAATTTGTAAGATTATTTTAATATCCCACGTTTTTGTTGCTCGCATTTTTCCTTTGGGTAACCTGAAATTAATTATCTGAAATTTTAATGCCCGCTCAGGCCAGGATATATCGGATTTTCCAGTTTGACTTATTGACTAATATGTTTTAAATGTGGCTCAAAAATGCAGAAGTATCCGCTTAGAACATTACAAGAAAAAAAATTACGGAGTTGAGAATGAAAAAAATAATATTGTTTGCTTTTATTGTTTGTACAGCATTTGCTGTAAATGCCTTTGGGAAAACAGTTTCAGG
>JAUVKE010000470.1 GCA_030592105.1 Desulfobacteraceae bacterium | reverse complement strand
TAGATTATCCACCTGGCCATCAATTTATTTGCCGATACGCCTTTAGTCTCTTGCGTATGCCTCTATGGTCTTTGGCTGCAGACCTTTGTGCTTTATATATTTACTATGTTTTGTATAATACTTGTTGAATTGTAGATCTTCTGGTAATCTAATGTCCGTTGCAACATCTTCCAAAGAAACAAGGCAGAATTGGGCTCGTTTAATTCAAAAAAATATGAAGCTGATCCTTTGGTCTGTCCAAAATATCAGAGCACAATGAAAATTATTTCTATCGGCACCTGTTCGGACTATTAAGACTATTAACAGGCAGATTCGTTTTTGATGTAACAGCCGTTATAATTATGCATTTTTAATTGCATTTTTAATTGCAGTTTTGTGCCTGTTTACAGCCGGAGGTTAACCCTTGCACTAAAACAGCCTCAAAAAACAATAAAAGAAACCTGATAGTTGATGAAAGGAGATTGTATGAAACCTGTTGAACATTTGCGCTGGAGAAAAGAACAGATTATAAAGGGGGCGGATCAGGAAACAAAAAAGAAGCTTTTTTATGATAAAGGAATGTATCCTCCAAGGGAACGAATTAATAAGCTTTTCGATTCCGAAACATTTTTTGAACTGGATATGTTTGCAACCCATCATTGCAAAGATTTTGGAATGGAAAACAAGACTGTTTTAGCTGATGCCGTAATTACAGGTTACGGGATGATTGATGGAAGAAAGGTTTTTGTTTATTCTCAGGATTTTTCAGCTATGGGTGGAAGTTACGGCGAAATGACCGGGAAAAAAATCTGTGCAATTATGGACACTGCTGCTGAAGTGGGTGCGCCTATAATCGGGATCTGTCATTCTGGAGGGTTGAGGCTTCATGAAACGCTGGGGCCCATGGAAATGTTTGGACAGTTGTTTAAAAGAAACACCATATATTCCGGAGTTGTCCCCCAGATATCCATAATTCTTGGCGTTGTGGCCGGTGGCCAGGCATATTCACCGGGGCTTACGGATTTCATTCTAATGACAAAGAATAGTAGCATCTTTATTGCAGGACCGGCATTTGTAAAGGCACAAACTGGAAAAGAGATCAGCGAACAGGAGCTGGGAAGTGCAACCATGCATGCACGGGTAAGTGGATTGGTGGACATTTTCAGAAAAACCGAAGATGAAATATTTGAAGAAGCGCGTAATCTGATAGGTTACTTACCATCAAGCTGTCGGGAAACACCACCGGAAATAAAAACTGATGATGATGCAAACAGACTTGCGGATGTTTTAAATACCATAGCGCCGGCTAAATCACAAAAGGCATTTGATATGCATGATGTTTTAAAACAGGTTTTTGATGATAATGTTTTTTTTGAAACAAAACCGGACTTTGCAAAAAACATGATAACCGGTTATGCAAGACTGGCAGGCAGCGCAGTCGGAGTTGTGGCAAATCAGTCCAAATTTTTAGGCGGAGTAATAGATATCAAAGCTTCTGAAAAGGCAGCCCGATTTGTGAGGTTTTGTGATGCATTTAATATTCCTGTTATATCTTTTCAGGATTCACCGGCATATCTTATCGGGAAAGAGATGGAAGAAGGAGGCATAATTTTTAGAGGCGCTAAACTTCTTCATGCCTATGCTGAAGCAACAGTACCGAAAATAACAATACTTGTCAGAAAGGCATATGCAGGGGCATATATTGCTTTGGGAAGCCAGTATATCGGAGCAGATCTTGTATATGCCTGGCCAGGAGCTGAAATTACAAGTGTGGGGGCGACAACGGCAGCAAGTATCCTGTTTAAGGACGATATCAAAAATGCAAAGGATGGTCAAGAGGTTGAAGCGCTTTATCAAAAATATTACGATGAACATATAGTTCCTTATATCGCTGCATCATTGCGTCATATTAATGACATTATTGCACCGGAAGAGACAAGACCTGTTTTGATAAAGTCCCTTGAAATATTAAAAGGTAAAAAACAGATAAGACCTGAGAAAAAACATGGTAATATTCCATTATAAAGAATTTGTTTAGACTTAAAAGGATCTTAGGCTAACTGTTGATTGAAATGGGAAAAAATTATTTCTGAACAAACGATTAAAAATGTTATTTGAACTTGACAAAGAGGTTTTAGCTATAAAGAAAGCTGCACAGGAATTTGCAAAAAAAGAGATACTGCCCAGAGTGGATGAGGATGAGAG
>JAUVKE010000390.1 GCA_030592105.1 Desulfobacteraceae bacterium | reverse complement strand
TGTTGCCAGGTACACATGGCTTAAGGAACAGCTCAGTATAGATGAGGAGCATCTAAACAAACCGTCTTGCACTGAATTCCATCGTATCCTTGCTAAGGTAGATCCCAGATCAGCAATCTTAATTTATCCCGGCACCCACATAAACAGCCCTGCCTCCATGTTTGGGCATACACTGATCAACATTAAAGGTTCACACAAAAGCAGGCTTTTGCCTTATGCTGTTAATTATTCAGCATTTACCAATGAATCTAACGGATTTGTCTATGCATTTAAAGGTATTTTCGGATTTTACAAAGGATATTTTTCTGTTCTGCCATATTACCAGAAAATAAAGGAATATAATGACCTGGAACGAAGAGACGTGTGGGAGTACGATTTAAACCTGAATAAAGCAGAGGTCAGGCGCATGTTTTTTCACATATGGGAATTAAAGGAGATATATTCCGATTATTTTTTTTTCAACGAAAACTGTTCTTATAATATTCTTTTTTTGCTTGAAGCAGCCCGTCCTTCTCTCAATTTAGCAGATCAGTGCCGTCCATGGGTTATCCCTGTTGACACTGTGAGAACAGTTGGAAAAAATAATTTGATAAAAAGTGCTCGGTACCGTCCTTCAAAAGCGACCAGGATAAGCCATATCATGTCCTTTATGGATGCAAAGGAACAGAAACTGGCTCAGAAGGTGATCAAAGGAGAACATGATCCTGCCGCACTTCAAATAAAAAATCTGGACTCCTGCGGAAAAATAAGGATACTGGATCTGGCTGCAGAAATCGTTGAGTATCGATATTTTAAAAAAAAATTGACCAGGGATGAATATAGAAAAGAATATCTCGCTTTACTTAAGGCGCGCAGTAAATTAGGGCGGCTGGATAATAAAGCCTATCATCAGATTTCTTTGCCTGAAAGGCCTGATAATGGGCATGGGTCAAATCGTTTAGGCCTTGGGGCAGGGTTTCGGGAAGACGATTATTTTCAGGAAATACGCCTGCGCCCCGCCTATCATAGCATAATAGATCCTGATGACGGATATCTGCAGGGCGCTCAAATTGAATTCGCAAACTTATCCATGCGCTACTATCCCGATAAAGAGCGGATGGAACTCAATGCACTGGATTTGATCAGTATCTTTTCACTTTCACCCAGGGACAGGTTCTTTAGACCGATATCATGGAAGGTAAAAACCGGTTTTATGCAAAAAACTTTTGATGACGGAAAGAATCATCTTGTGTATCAGCTTAATTCAGGGGGGGGATTTGCTTATAAAGGAGAATTTGGGTTGTCCTATTGTATGTTTGAAACCGATTTGCAGTTGAGTGGACGTTTCGATGATAGTTATTGCCTGGGATTCGGAGGCTCTGTAGGAGTTTTAAAAAATTTTACAAATCACTGGAAAATTCATTTGTGGGGAAAAAAAATATACTATGAACTGGGAGATGACCACCATGGATTCTCTGGTCACCTGGAACAAGCCTTAAAAATTAACGCGAACAACGCTTTAAATATGGAACTCTCCCGATATAAAGAATTTGGCATTTACATCTCTGAAGTAAGCTTAAAATGGAATATTTACTGGTAAAGTAAATCTGTGTGCTATGATTACGGCTTTTTTGTGAGACCTTTTATAAAGCTTAAACGCGTCTGCCTTAGTAATATTGCCTCTCGATAAAAAAGCCTTAACATCTGATAACGGGGTTAGGGGATGTCCGGATATTGGTACAGCCCTCATTTTCCCCCTGATTTTTGAGATAAACCAGCAACTATGGCAACCTTTTCTGGTATTCCAATGACAAAAAGTAAATCATTAGCACAAAAGGGCATGTTTACGTTTGGATTGGATAATATTTCTGATTTTCTCTGTATTGCCAATACTGTAACTCCATATTTTTTTCTCAAATCAATTTCAGATAGACTTTTTCCAATTAAAAGTGATCTTTCAATAACCCTCAGCGTACTGATTTCAATATCAGGAAACTGAAGGTTTAAATTAGAAAAAGGTGATGATTCTTTGCTAAGGCTCCGAAGCATTTCGTAACCATCTGATCGTATTTTAGCAACCAATACTTCAATCTCATCTCTTGGTATAAGATATTTAGCTAAAACTCGTGTGAAGATCTCCACTGATGTTTCAAATTCTTCAGGAATAACATCGTTAGCACCTAATTTATACAAAGATTTCATTTCCCGGAGATAACGGCTCCGCACAATCAAATGAACTTTTGGGTTAAGCCTTCGGATAATTTCGGTAATTCTGCGTGTTGCCGCAGGATCGCTAATTGCAGTTACAACTATTCTTGCATCTTTAATGTTTGCGTGCTGAAGTACGATTTCATGAGTTGAGTCACCATAATAAATCGGTTCCCCATGTGCCTGTTCTCTCCTTACTGTTTCGGGGTTCATCTCAATGATTGAATAGGAGATACCTGATAACCGCGCAGCTTGTGCTAAATTTCTGCCATTGACGCCAAAACCGATTATAATAAGATGATCTTTTTTGTCTTTAATATTTATTTTAGAAACAGGATAAAAACCCGATACTAACCTTTTTGGCAATGGCAATCGCAGGATAATATCGGCTGCGCGTGGTGCCAGTGTTATAATGAATGGTGTTACTGCCATGCTAAGTATAGCGAAAGAGAGAAACATCTGATAAGTATTTCCGGTAAGTAAACCATACTCAATACCTGTCCTGGATAAAATAAAAGAAAATTCACCAACCTGGCTGAGTGCAACGCCAACAAGAATTGAAGTGCGAAAAGGAAAACCTAATAAATATGTTGTAAAACAGGCAATAAC
>JAUVKE010000242.1 GCA_030592105.1 Desulfobacteraceae bacterium | reverse complement strand
CCTGCTGCGTATCTTAAATCAGCGACGCTGAATAGTTACAATATTTTAATAAAAATGGCAGTTTTAATTCCCAGGACGTTGCCCCAGGATAGTAGTCAGTCCCTTTTCAGGGTTATAATGCGTGCCCTCATTATAATCAGCATAATCAGCCTATTTTTTTCATCATGGCTGTTTCATCACAATCCGGAAACTTTACACATAAGATGCAGTCTGCCCATATTTTTAAAGGGAGTTCTGATCGGTCTATCTGATTAAAGCCAAACTTTTTAAAAAATTCAGGTTTATAGGTGAGTGTAAAGATTCTTTTTATGGTAAAAAGCTTTGCTTCAGCCAGAGCTTCCTTGATGAGTTCTGAGCCGATTCCGTTACGGATATTTTCAGGCATAACAGCCAGTGACCTTATTTCTGCAAGATCCTCCCAGCAAAACTGTAGTGCACAGCAGCCAATGACCCTGCCTGATTCATCAGTGAATACAGAAAAATCCCTTACATGATCATAGAGTTGACTTATGGGGCGGGGAAGAAGTTCTCCCTTATCTCCATAAGTTTGAAGAAGCTGGTGAATGGCCTTTATGTCGGTGATGTGAGCTTTTCTAATCATATTAGTTTGTTAATTTAGTAAAATTAATATATATAGTCAAGTTATGTCTATACGAAAAACCTTTGAAGAACGAGAAAAAAAATTTATGTCCCCCGCAGGATGTTTCAGTTCAGAGACCAGAGGCCGGATAAAAAATGAAAAGCCCTGCCCCATACGTACAGCTTTTCAAGTGGACAGGGAAAGAATTGTCTTTTCCAATGCTTTCCGCAGGATGAAACATAAAACCCAGGTATTTTTATCACCAAAAGGTGATGAATACAGAACCCGTCTGACACATACTCTGGAGGTTGCGCAGATCGCAAGATCAATAGCACGGGCCATGTTTTTAAACGAAGATCTTGCAGAAGCAATTGCCCTTGCCCATGACCTGGGACATCCCCCCTTTGGTCATGGCGGTGAAACAGCCCTTAAAGAAATATATTCCCAAAGTTTTTGCCACAGCGAACAAGGGCTCAGGGTGGTTGATCTTCTTGAAAATAACGGTCAAGGGCTGAATCTTACTCTTGAAGTAAGGGATGGTATATTAAAGCATTCCAAAGGATATAGCAAGGTAATTTCCGATGATCCGGCTCAGATGGCTTTTACAGCGGAAGGACGAATTGTCCGTATTGCTGATATAATGGCCTATTTAAATCACGATCTTGAAGATGCCATAAAAAGTGGTGTTATAAATGAAAAACAAATTCCGGCTTCATGCAATAAAGTGCTGGGGAGGACTCATTCCTTGCGGACCGCCAGAATGATTTCAGATATTATTGAATCGAGTAGTATTGAAAATGCCTACCTCCAGCTGAAAATGAGCGACACTGTTCGCTCGGCAATGGCTGAATTAAGACACTTCCTGTATGAGAATGTATACCGAGCTCCCAAGGTTCATAATGAGTTTGTCAAGGCAAAAAGAATTTTATGCGAGCTTTATACCTTTTTCCTTAATAATGAGGAAGAACTCAACCAGCACCTTCAAGCCATGGATATCATCTCTGCAAATTCCGACACAGTACCAAAGGAAAGGATTGTTTGTGATTTCATTGCAAGCATGACAGACAGGTTTGCCTTGAATCTATACGCAAAAATCTTTTTTCCTTCCCCATCGGTGTAAAAATATGTCTAATAAAATTTTAAATGGAATAAAATATAGTAACTACAGTTTTTTTCTGGAAAAACTTGATAAAATTTTTATCTCCATGGACAGAATGTATGATAAAATAGCGGGATTTTACAGATTTAACTGTACAGGATGTATTGATAATTGCTGCGAAACCCTTTTTTACCATCACACACTCCTGGAGTATCTTTATTTGCAAAAAGGGCTGGCCATTCTGCCCAAAGATAAAAAAAACAGTATTCAAAAAAAAGCCCGGTATATTTTAAAAAATGGCCAAAGAGCCATGTGCCCTGTAAATATAAATGGCTTATGTTCATTATACCGGTACCGGCCTATGATTTGCAGATTACACGGCCTGCCCCATATGTTAAACAGACCCGATGGAAACGTAACCAAAGGACCGGGTTGTCCCCTTTTTACAGAAGATATTAAGACTGACGAAAGCTGCCGCCTTGACAGAACACACTTTTATATGGATATGGCGGTACTTGAAAAAGAACTCAGAGAGGCTGCCGGTTTTTCCCATAAAATTAAAATAACAGTGGCACAGATGCTGTCATAGTCTTGCTGGATATACCTAACCCGGATAAACCGGAGTTTTGTGTAGGGGCGTATCCTTGTGATCGCCCTATCTGATTTTACAAAATTTTCTGCCATAAAAAACACGGATATCAGGATTAAGGTACTAATCGTAATGAATGTTATTTTTAAAATAGAGGCCGGAAGCCCGGTTGTTTCGCTGAATAGTTACAAATAATATTGAGAGATTATAATACCATGAAGTTGATGGAGATTAATAACAGCCTGGACAAAGTCCCAGGAACACGAATTAAGGATAATGAAACATTTTCATTCAAATGCCATTCGGATCTTTCCTGTTTTAACCTGTGCTGCCGTAACATAAATCTGTTTTTATATCCCTATGACGTAATAAGACTCAAAAACAGGCTTAATATTTCATCAGACTCTTTTCTTGACCAATATACTGATATTATTTTAAGGCCATCAACATTTTTCCCCGATGTTTTACTTAAAATGTCTGAAAATAAGGAGAAGACCTGTCCTTTTTTAGATAACTCAGGGTGCACTGTTTATCCTGACAGGCCTGATACATGCCGTACATTTCCCGTTGAGCAGGGAGTAATTTTCCATGAAAATACAGACAAAACAGAACTTATATCTTTTTTCAAACCCCCGGATTTTTGCCTTGGGCAGCATGAAAATAAAACATGGACAACAAAAACCTGGGCGGAAAATCAGGAAGCCATAGAATACAACAGAATGACACGTTTATGGGGGGAACTAAGGAGTCTGTTTCAAACAGATCCATGGGGGAGGGGAGGGGAAAAAAGCCCCAAAGCAAAGATGGCTTTTATGGCTATATACAATTTGGACATGTTTCGTGACTTTATGCTAAAGAGCAGTTTTTTTAAAAGATATAAAGTAAAACCCCCCATTAAAAAAAAACTAAAAAAAGATGATGTTGAACTGATGCTATTTGGATTTGAATGGATAAAATTCTTTGTATGGGGGATAAAATCAAAAAAATTTAAACTGTCAGGATGAAATTAATTATTTAAAAATGGAACCGAGAAAAACTTTTTCATCGAAGACTCTGAAAATTTATGTGTTTAGTATAAGTTCGATATACGTTCCCACGCTTACGCGTGGGAACGAGAAAAATTTTTAATCCCTGTCCCCAAGTATTCTAAGAAGCATAAGAAACAGGTTGATAAAATCAAGATATAATGTAAGGGCTCCCATGATAGTACCCTTTCTTACTGCACCGGCATCCATCCCGGCAGGGAGTGATACAGCCATTGCTTTTAATTTTTGGGTATCATATGCGGTTAACCCAACAAAAACAATAACGCCGATATAACTTATTATCATGCTCATACCTGAGCTTTTCAAAAAGATATTAACAACTGTGGCAATAATAATCCCGAAAAGGCCCATGGCCATGAAGTTACCCATTGATGTGAGGTCTTTATTGGTTACCATGCCGTAAATACTGCTTGCCACAAAAGTTATGGAACATATAAAGAATGTGGAAACTATGGATGAACTGGTATAAACAAGAAAGATAAACGATAATGTGACTCCGTTTAGTAGAGAATAAAGGAGAAACATACCGGTTGCGGTGGAAGCATTAAGTTTACTTATTCTTGCACTCAGGGTGAAAACCAGTACAAGTTCACCAATTATCAAGGCAAAAAAGAAAATGCTGTTACCAAAAATTATTCTTGTCATTGTTTCACTGTGACCCACATAAAAAGCCACAATACCTGTAAGAGCAAGCCCCACAGCCATCCAGTTGTAAACGCTTCTGATAAAACTATTTACAACGACTTGTGCTTGAGTTCTTTGTAGTGGTACTGTCTCCATGGCGACCTCCTGTTTTTTATTAGTTAGATAGTAACAATTTATTTAACAAAATAATTAATGTATTTGTTTACAAGATCTATTTTTTAAATATAACACAAAAAATTTTCTTTTCAAGAGCGATAAATTTTGTTAAGAAACGGAAATCAAATTAATTCTAACAATCTATACTATATTATTTTATCTTTTTAATCATCTTCAGGAAACATTTCATTCGGTCTTAATTCGCGAAATGGGGGACATTTATGAT